>JAFZFY010000152.1 GCA_017555665.1 Pseudomonadota bacterium
GTTTCTTCTTTGCCTTTATTTCATCCTTCTTCTCTGCCTTTATTCCATCCTTCTTCTCTGCCTTTATTCCATCCTTCTTCTCTGCCTTTATTCCATCCTTCTTCTCTGCCTTTATTCCATCCTTCTTCTCTGCCTTTATTCCATCCTTCTTCTCTGCCTTCGGCAACCAGAGAAGCCATGTCATGAAGTTCTTTTTCGCGCGCCAACTGGGCATTCATGGCCTTTTCATCTTCGCTCAATGACTGAAGCATGTCGCAGGCCGTGACAATATCGGGGTGTTGTGTCTCTCTGAGCATATCTAAGTCCTTTGTCGTCTTTGCGTTAAACAGGCAGAGCCATAAGTATTTCAGGTCATCTGGGGGCAAGTTGCCATCTTTAATGGATAACTTTTGCAGTTCAAAGAACCGAAGGCGCATCTTGTCGCTGTAAATTGTCTGCGTGCCCTCGATGACTGGCACAACGTCTGTCTGATATTCGGAGCATTCGGAAAACAGCGAAAAGTCCACGACACTGATCGCAATCGCAGGCTTGAGCATACCATAATCCTCCCCGGATTTCAGCATGGTCGTAAACAATTTGGCCCAATAGAAAAGGATCCTGTCCTTAAAGTCATGATACTTGTGCACCTGGATCTCGATGTCGATGACCTGATTGTTGAGCTTGAGACAGATGTCGAGACGAACCCCTTTGGCAGTCTGATCCTCTGGCGGAAGTTCTGGATTGGTGACCACAAGTTCTCGAATGTTGTCCATCGGAATGTCGAGAATCGCCGAGACGAATGACTTGAGCAACGTCTGGTGGCGAACGAAAAACATCTTGAAGATGATGTCAAACTTGAGGGAGAGCAATTCTTTGTTCATGGCAACCTCGTGGATCGATGGCAGGCCCCTCCTGCATCTCCTAATGGTGCCAAGAAAAAAAAATTGTGACACTCGAGGTGCATTTTTTTAAAAAAAATTAATTTCGTGGAAGGCGCGCCCGAAGGCAGAGACGTGTCGTGTAACACGTCTCTCGCGCGACGTATGCAGCAAGCCGCCGTAGCCTTTTGCCACCGCAAACGCTGTGCGTCGAATCAGTTCACGATGGCACCGCCGATGGGAACGATGATCGAGACCTTGCGCTCGCCAAAGGACACGCCGGTCGTCGGATCATAGACATCGATATATGCCGTGAAGAGCTGAGCTTCATTTTTAGGGGCGACGCAGTTGTCGTTCTGCGCGATAACGGTGAAATGGAGTTCCGCGCCTGGGCGCGAAACATCCGAAGTGCCGGGCGCGAAGTTTTTGAAGCCGTTGTTGTACCCGATGCTTCCGACAGATGTCGGGGTGGCGACCGGGTTGCAGCTCTTTTCGGGCTCGTAGGGGGGCGCCACATAAGTCGTGGCGACGACCTGCTTGATAAAGCACGATGTGCTGACCTTGGTGCCTTCGATGCGCTCGCCTCGGATGCGCGTGGCGACCTCGTAGGTGCCGTATTTGACCAACGCGTCCACGCCTTTGACGAGCGTCGAGGATACGTCGGACATCGCGGTCCGGTAGGTCAGGACGCATTTGGGCTCGCCATCGATCAAGACAGGGTCTAACGCGAGCGTGCCCAGGCAGCATTTGTTCGTGCCGCAGGCGTTATCGAAGGCGCATGCCGGAACGACGGCGTTCGATTCGCGTGACCAGATTGTCATCTGTTTGAGCTCGTCGGCGTGATAGCCGCCGTCGTAGGAGGGCGCGGAAAGCGTGATGACGCGGATGCCCTTCGACTTGAGTTCCGGGATGAGATCCGCCGTGTAATGCGGATTGATGACTGTCGAGGTATAGGTGAAATTATCGGGATAAAACCACGGGATATAGGTGTTATCGGCCTTGTCGTGCGAATAGACATCCGTCGTGTGTATGACGATGGGGAGCGCGTCGAGCCTGAAATCGACACCGCCCCAGGTGTTGGGTGCGTTGACACGCGGGGGGACGCTTCCGGCCCCCCAGGCGATCGACTGTTTCAGCATGCCGCCGTCATCTTGGGCGAACCATTGGTTTTCGATCGAACCGGCTTTCCACGAGACGCCTTTGCCCGTGGCGATCTGGTAGAGCGATTCCGCGCCGCTTTCGGGGCCATCACCGCCGTGACGGATCGTGAATAGCTTGTTGCGCGTGTAGTTCGTGACCGTGTCGTCGTCCGTGGAGATCGTGCCGAGCACTCGGAACGGCAGGTCTTTGTAAAACGCGACACCGCACTGCGCATAGACCGTGTAAGGTCCCGTGCCGTTGATCATGTATTTGTCCGCGAGCTTGCAGTCCGCGATGGGGAAATCGTCGAAATTGGTGAGCGCAAAGCCGCTGTTCTGCACCATGTTGCGCACGCGCAGGATGATGTTGCCGATGTTCGTCTTGATGTTGTTGATGGCGGCTTCCATAGAGCCGGTCGTATCGACATTGAAGACGAGGTCGAGCTTTTTGATGCTGGGCGTAAAGCGCAGGTTGTCTTTTTTCGATTCGCCGCCGTAAGGGAGTTCAAAGTAGAACTCGAAGACATCCTTGACCCCAAGATTCGGGTTGCAGAGGAGATCCGAAACGCCGATGATCTTCTGGCCGTTGAGAAGCCCGTTCTTGATGGCGTATTGCGCGGCGACGTATTCCGCGCCGTCGGGGTAGCCGTCGTTATCGACATCGGGGTTCAGGCTAGCGACGGAGCCGTCGCAGGTGACTTCGTACTTGTCGGGGAGGGCATCGCCGTCGCAGTCGCTCGACTTGAAGCAGTAATTGACGTTGCCGCTGGCATCTGTGAAGGTGATCGGCGAGCCGTCGGGACCGATTTCGTCCTTATCGGGCGTGCCGTCGTTGTCGCTGTCTTCGTCATACCTGTCGAGGATGCCGTCGCCGTCGCTGTCGGCATCGCCTTCCAGGAAATCGGGGAGCGTGTCGTTGTCGGAATCGGAATCCAGATAATCGGGGATGGTGTCGCTGTCGCTGTCCCAGGGGGCGTGCGCAGTGCCAGGCTGGCACCAGACCGAACCGCATTTGCGGCCGGGATGCTGGGCGTCGGTGCCCGGAAGTGCATACATACCAGAGATTTCGACGATATCGATCGCCCCGTCATCATCGTCGTCATCGTCGAGATAGTCGGGGACCGTGTCGCCGTCAAAGTCGGTCGGCGCAGTCGGATCCGGGCCGACTTCGCTCGAATCGGGGATGCCGTTGTCGTCCGAGTCCGTGTCGAGGAAATCATAGACGAAATCCATGTCGGAATCGGCGGGCACCAGGCTGGAACTCACGCGGCCTTCGAGGGCATCCGGGATGGTGTCGCCGTCGCTGTCGAGGTCTTTGCAGTCGGGGAGCGTGTCGTTATCGGTGTCCACGTCGCATTTGTCGTAGGCATCCGAAATGGTGTCGCCGTCGCTGTCGACATCGAGCAGCGCGGGATCGATCGGGTTGACCGGTTTCTGTGAGGGATCGATCGGGTCTGTCGGATCTGTCGGATCTGTCGGGTCATCCGGAAAGATCGGGCCCATGTTGACCACGACGCAGGTGTTGCGGCGGCAGACTTTGGGCGATTCGCAGTCGCCGTCCTGCACGCATTCGCGAGCCTGCGGCACCGTGTTGTCGATCGCATCGCCGTCCGCGCATGCGGTAAATGCCGCCATCGCGGCAAGCGCTGTCAGCGCGATATGTTTTGATGATTTCATGAAGCCTCCTGAGGTCTGGCACTGCCGGGGCACGGCTGTGCCGAATCTGTAATATTATATATTATAAACCGTCATCTCAAGGGATAGCAGATTTTTACCCCACACATTTCGAATCCACGACCATCGTAGCGCCGCTGCCTTTCTTTATGGTGCGAAACTTTAAAACCGAGACCATATATGCTAGTGTACACAATGGCGTATTATGTCGTCACACGCCTGTGGATATTTATCAGGAGCTCTTGCATGCATCACTCAAAATATTATCTCATATCCCTGTTTGCGCTTCTTCTGGTCCAAGCCTGTGGTTCAGAAACTCCCGACCAAGAGCCGACGGAACCAGAAACACCAGAATGCACCTACAACAGCTCCTGTGAATCAGACATCTGCCTCCCGACGGGCAAATGTGCGCCGATGGTCGATCTGGGCGAAGCCTGCGGAGCCGAAGCCGCATGCAAAAAGCCCTATACCTGTCAGGGAGGCACATGCGCCGAAGACCCGACATACGGCCTCAAGCTGTGTACCAACGACAATGCGTGCCACGATTCGCACAAATGCCTGCCTTCGGGTTACTGCGCCGTCGATGCAAAGCTCGGCGATAAATGTGACGAATATCGCATCTGCACCGGCAACATGGAATGCCGGGACGGGAGATGTTCGCGCCAGTCGTGCAGCTCGCAGGAAGACTGCGCCGCCAACCAGATCTGCGAGATGTCCCAGTGCATCGAGGTCACCATCCTCGAAGCCGGCAGCGCCTGCTCGCCCGACAGCCGCACCGCCATCTGCGCCGAAGGCCTGACCTGCATGAGCAACGTCTGTTCAGACGGCATCGTGGTCACCGGATGCGAATCAGACGCAGACTGCGCGGACGAACCCCAGCACAAGACATGCCTCAAAACAGGCGTGTGCGGCTCTATCGTGAAGATCGGCGATTTCTGCGACACAAAGTTCGTATGCGAAGACGGCCTGGACTGCAATATCCTCTGCCAGCATACACGGCAGGAAAATGACACCTGCGACCCTGAAAAATATCAGATCTGCGCCGATGATCTCGGCTGTTTCGACGGCATCTGCCGCAGGTATGAACATCAGCTCGGCCTCGGTGCCGAGTGCAACAGCGAATATCTCTTTTGCGCGGACAAATACGACTGCCGAAAAGGGAAATGCAGCCAGACCGTGGGCGAAAACGAGACTTGCGGCGATGACAAGTCCCTGTATTGCAAGAGCGGTTTCCAGTGCATCAGCTCGATCTGCACGCAAGCCGTCGTGGAATGCGCGACATCCGTAGACTGCCAGGAAAAAGACTCGTTCTGCTGTCTGGATGATGACTGCGGCGCGCAGAACAAATGCGTCCCCTATAACGAGAAGATCACGCATGACACCCAATGCCGCCTTGAGCCCAAGCCTGGCATTTTTGAAGCGCAGATCCAGTGCCGCTGGCAGCCCACAGGCGCGGAAATCAATTCGAAAAACGTCGAGCTTCCGCCGCTCGTCGGACATTTCGGAAACAAGCTGAACCTCCCGACCGTCATCGCCGTCTGGTCATACGATCCGACCGTGCTGCGCTTCATCCACCCGGAGACCTGCGAGACCCTCGAATCCCTCAAATACGCGATGAACGACCGCTGGTATAACTCACTGGCGGCGGCAGATCTCGATGGGGACGGCCTGCTCGAACTCATTGCCGTCGATTCCAAGAAACGCCCCGTCGCGTTCAAATATAACGGCAAAAAGCACGAAGTGATGTGGAACTCGGATCTCGAAGGTGCCGGCTCCATCCTCTCGATTCACGACATCAACGGCGATGGGAAGCCCGAAATCATCCTCGGCGAAGCCGTCATTGACGCGACGACCGGCAAGACCATCTATGCCGGCGATACCAAATACGACTACCAGACCTCGGCCATCGGCAACTTTGACAAAGATGCCAACGGCATGGCCACGCTCGTCATCAATGACCGCGTGCTCAAATGGGACGACACGAACAAGCTCTGGAAGCTCATCGCGAACCTGCCCGCCGGAACAGCCAAGCAGTATTACCACCTCGCCTATGCAGACTTCGGCACCTCGGCAGATGCCTCTTCGCGATTCGATTTCACGAAGCTCGACGGCATCCCGGAGATTGTCGCGACCGGCGACAACAAGCTGTTCATCATCGAACTCGTGCCCAAAACCGGCGCCCCAGGCAAGTACAAGGCGAACAAAGTCATGGAAGTCAGCGGCTTTGAAGTCGGCGGCCCGCTCACAATCGGCGACTTCAACAACGACGGCCTGCCGGAGATCGGCATGGCGTCCAAAGGGCAGTTCGGCGTCTATGATCCCAAGTGCAAAGGCTATGAAGAAGGCAGGTGCGCGGATAAAAACATCCTCTGGGAACGCTGGAGCCAGGATGCCTCCTCCGGCACGACAGGCTCATCGCTCTTCGATTTTGACGGCGACGGACAGGCTGAAGCCGTCTATGCAGACGAATGCTTCACGCGCGTCTATGACGGCAAGACCGGGCGCATCCTGTTCAGCGCAAAACGATCCTCCGATACGTCAATCGAAGGCCCCGTCGTCGCAGATATCGACGGGGACGGCAGTGCCGAGATCCTCATGGGCTCGGATATCCAGATGAACTGCTACGATGACTCGAACAAGCTCGTCTCGGGCGGCGTTGACCCGATACACGAAGGCATCCGATGCCTCGATGACGAAGACTGTCCCTCCGGCAAGAACTGCAATCCGTCGATCGGGCTGTGCACATGCACGTCGGATGACGAATGCAACTCGCAATACATCAATGGCAAGCTCGTCACGCAATATACATGCGCCGATCCCATACACCCCGAAGTCGGCCTCATGCGGAACGCCAATAACGCCGAATCCCGCTCGATGGTCCAAGCCATCGGAACACGTCCTGACGGCTGGAAATCCGGCGACTACAAAGTCTGCCGCGCCACGCGCAAGACATCGGATATCGGCATCAGCGACCTCATGATCTTCAAGGACAGGCTCGACCGATGGGTCTCCTCTCGACCGCTCTGGAACCAGCACGCCTATAATATCATCAACATCGAAGATGACGGCAAGCTCCCGACTGTCGAACAGTGGCTCAAATACTGGCTCGAGAAGAATTACAAGCTCACGATTGCGGATTCGGATGCGCCACGCCCTGTGTACAACAACTACCGCATGAACCGGCAAGGCGAATACGGCTCAGGACTCGCCCCTGATATCACGGGCCGTTTCATCAGCGGATCGATCTGCGGCACCACCGAAGACGGGCGACGCGTCATCAGCGGACAGCTCTGCAACCGTGGGACAAAACCCGTCTCCATGAACCTGCCGGCCAGCTTCTTCTTCTATGATGAAAACGCCACAGATCACCTCGGCGAAAAGATCTGCACTTCCTATACAAATTCTAATGTCGGCGTCGGCGAATGCGCTCAAGTCGGCTGCACGGTCACCGAACAACAGCTTGAATCCCTTGAAGGCCGAAAAGTGATCATGGTCTCCAACCTCGACGAACACGGCTTCGCCAGCACCGTCGA
>JAFZFY010000153.1 GCA_017555665.1 Pseudomonadota bacterium
CGTCATCACATATCGTATTGCCAAGACAGCGTCCGCCGGCGCATTGCTGGCCGCCGGCGCAGGCATTGCCCTGTGAACCGCAGTTCAGGTCATTGTTTGGCTCGCATTTATTTTCATCAGAATTATTCTGGGCGAGGTAATAATCACCTTTGCACGTGCTGGGAATGCACTTTCCATTCTTGCAGGAACCGCTGTCCCACCATTCCTTTTCAGTGCAATCTGTAGCTTCTTTGCCACACGCGGTTTCAGTGTCAGGCACGCAGGCTTTGTCTGCAATGTGATAGTTATCTTTACAAGCCGTGAGCACGCATGCGCTGTCGCTGCATATCATGGTTTGTGCATTTTCGGGCATCTCGGCATTGCAGTCATGCCCGCATTCGCCGCAGTTCGCCGTGCTGGCTTCAATATTGGTGCACTCGTTATTGCAATACGCCTCGTTATCTTTGCACTGGGTGCGGCACTCGCCACCGGCGCAGACCAGTCCGTCAGCGCATTTGGTGCATGCGGCACCGCAGCATGCGCTTGTGTCCTGCACGCATTCGCCGGTGCCGGCATCGACATGAAAGCCGTCGATACACTGCAAGATTTTGCATGTGCCCTGCGCGCATGCGCCAGACTTCCAGCCTGCGACGGTCGTGGCGCAGGCACGTCCATGCAGACCGCAGTTTTCAACGTCATCGAGCTCGCATGCATTTTCATAAACGTGCATGTTTTCGGCGCATGATTTGACCATGCATGTCGCCTGTTTGCAATCGCCGGATACCCAGCCGTTCACGGTCAGGCTGCATGAGGTATCATGGGCACCGCAGTTGTCTGTGTCATCGCTTTCGCAGGCATCGGTATAGGGATGAAGCCCAGCCTGGCATACGCTGACGCGGCATTTGCCACCCTCGCAAGTGCCGTCCGACCAGCCAGATACTTCATTGGAACAGGCGGTATCATGGCTGCCGCAGTGCTCGGCATCATCAGCTTCACAGCCTTTTTCAAAAGGGTGAAGTCCGGCAGTGCATGCATCGGGAATACATGTCTTGTCGACACATGTTCCGGATTTCCAGCCTTCCACCTTTTCGGCACATTTTACCCCATGCTCGCCACAGTTGTCCGCGCTGTCCTTTTCGCAGACCACGTCATAGTGGTGTTCATCGGGTTCGCAGTTTGTGGGGCGGCAGCGTCCGTTAAAGCATGTTTCGGTATCTTTGCATGCGACAAAGTTTTCACAGTATTCGTTTGCGCCGCAGAATTGGTTGGATGTCTTCGGGGCGATGCATGTGCCGTTACAGCTTACATAACCCTCGGTTTTACATGCAGGTTCTTTGCTGTCGTCGTCACAGCCAATGACGCCCAAGAGGACGGCAATGGATAGTGCGAGCGTGATATGTTTTTTCATCATGCGATTCCTCCTTTGATGCCTGAGCGAATATATTTAATGATGTAGTCAACGATTTTCTTGTTCCTTTCTTCAATATCCTCAAAGTCCCATGTGTAGATTCGGCTGTTGTTTGGATAACGGTCGACAAACTTTTTCAGTTCAAATGTCATACCATTAGTATTGCGATAATCCTTAAGCTTTGCCGCAAAGGCTTTGTTAGATGCTTTGGAATTTTTACTACGGTTCATCGTGATGAGATTTCCGATACATCTAACATGTCGGGTAATCTCATCTTTGTCGCGGTAATTTAGCTCACACCAAGCATTTTGCCATGTTTTCGGCATAATGTGTTCAACTGTTGTAGTATCGAGTATGGGTTGCCGCTTAGCATTATTTTTGAAGCTATAAGCATAGAGCAATACCAAATGATCTATGTGATCCAGATTTGAGGCGTTATCAACAGAGAGAACTTTACGAGCTTCTTTGAAGTCGTCCTGGTTATAGAGAGCTTCAAGCGCGAAGCTTGGAGAGAATCTATTAATATAGGATTCATTTGATGCCTGAATGGCGATGCTTTCACATAATGTTGGAATAACGGTGTCATTGATATCTGAAATAATGAATTTAAGATATAATATTGATGCACAGAAACGGATGAATTTTTCAAACTTTTTTCTGAATAGTTTTGGATCGCTTTTGGCAAGTGTGCGGTAGCAGAACCAGAAAGTGGTGATAAGATATTGCCATTTTCCATTCTTGCTGTATTTGCTAAGGACACTGATTTCATATCTAGTGTTCATATCAATGAGGCTGTCTGGCATTTGAGCGTCGGATGTAAAGCTTAATACATCGACAAGAAATGTAGCCATATCTGTAAGCATTAAAATTACTTCAGGAGACTTAAGGCTGTTTGTGCCAACGTTGCCGTGTTTATCGGACGTGAAATAATCTCTCACTTCTGGATCTTTGGATTTCGCATAAGGGTCTTTGCTATCTCTTGCTTTGGTCATGCGAAGGGCATACATATAGTGCTTAAAGAGAGAATCAAGTGGTATGGGGGGGATATCATCTGAGTCAAATTTGAGTACATTGAGTAAGTTGTCCCATTGAGATTTGAACTCATCATGGGGGTGTTCCTTTCTAAAATATTCAGCAATTTTATTTTTTAAAATATCAGAAACAGTAAGTGGCATACCACGATTGTTAAGCGTATCAAATATTAATAAGGCTGATGCGTCATCACCTGTGATGAGAGGTAATATATAGCATTTGCTTAAAAATAGGCTGATAAATCTAGGTAAATCTTTTGATTGGATCTTGTATAATTGATTGAGAAAGTAGGCGTAATTGAGACATTCATTGGATTGTAGGATGACGCTGAGCGAGGTATCAAATTTCTTCTTTGGTCCTTTTTTCTTACTATATTCATATGCTTTCAGTATTATCTCAGTATTTTCGCTTGTGGAATAGTCATCGGTTGTTTTGGGAATACTTCCTAATAATCCGGTGTCCATGATTATCTGAAAATAGTCTGTTGTCGCTGTGCCAAGGTTCTCACGGCTTAGTCTTGAAACACTCTGGTTAATTTTGGAGTATCTATCTCCTGGTTCTTCGGGTTTCCAGAGTCGGCGTTTCAACTCCCGCATGGTATCTTTGAACTGATCTTTTAATTCTTCCGAAACAGCATTATTCATGTTGGTTTCAACAACAGTGTACATGGCGCGTAGTAACAGCAGTAGTGTGGTGACTCTCTGTTGTCCATCGATCAGGTACAGGTGCTTGGAGCTCGGACTTTTGTTGGTGTTGGGATAAACAATAATAGACCCGAGGAAACATGGAATCCTATAATCACTTCCCCAGGATGTATCAATGTCGTTCCAAAGCTTCGTACATTGTTCCATCCCCCACGCGTAGGGACGCTGAAATATTGGAATGTAGAACTTTTCGATTTTTAAATAATCAAATAGACCATCAAGTGTGTGTTCATTCGGATTTAGTTCAACCGGCATAATTTCCTCCTACGACGAATGA
>JAFZFY010000154.1 GCA_017555665.1 Pseudomonadota bacterium
GTGGAACGTCTTTACTCGCCTATGCGGCGCTGCCGCATACGGCGCGTTGTTTTTTTTGAGACGTTCTGTGGAACGTCTTTACTCGCCTATGCGGCGCTGCCGCATACGGCGCGTTGCCGCCGCTATCTTCGATACGCGGCGTAGCATAAAAAAATACACAAAAAGCGGCGCGTATCGGCGGAAGCCGAAAGCGCCGCTCGATCGCGCCGTATGCCCCGCGAAGCGGGCATAGGCGCGTCCCGGAAATTAGAGCTTGGAGCCGAGATCGTCGCTGAGAAGGACCGCAAGTTTATGGAAATCGCTGTCCGGGTTGATGTAGCGGACTTCCGTGATAAGGGTCTTGGGATCGACGAGGTCGCAGAACGGGACGAAGCAGTGATCGAGCTGGCCGACCATCGAAACCATGTGGCCATCGAGGTCTTTTTCGACGAGCGCGACGTATGCGCCGACACCGAGGCTGCAGCCGAGCATGACGTCGAAGGCGTGCGGGGAAGCGCAGCGAGCTTCATAGCCGAGCTGTACGCCGTTGACCTTGACTTTCGGGAGGCCGCGTTCTTCGAGGCGTTTCATGATGAGCTTGGCGACGAGGTGGCCGATGTGGATGTCGCCCAGGGAGATGTGGCCGTGTTCGTCACGCGTCGTGGAGCTGAGGAAATCGGGCGGAAGTTTCTCGGCGAGGCCTTCGGCGAGGACGATGACGCCGAATTTCTGACGGCGAGCGCGGCGCGCCATGATGAGTTCGACGATGTGGTCGACGAGGACATCGAGATCGAGGAAGCCGTTGAATTCCTTGCCAGCGGCGAGCATGAGGGCGGGGATGTCTTCCACGCCGACGACCATCTGGGCTTCACCGGCCATCGCGACGCCGTAGGAGAGCCAGCCGGCCTTGCGGCCCATGCATTCCGCGATGAAGTAGGACTGTCCGGCGCGTGCGTCGGCTTCTAGGTTGCGGATTTCCTGCGCCATGAAGTTGACGGACGTGAAGAAACCGAACGTGAAGTCGATGCCGTTGTAGTCGTTGTCGATCGTCTTGGGGAGGTGGATGACGCGGACTTTGTGGTCGACGTTCGCGTGTTTCTGGAACTCATAGAGTTTGTTGGCCGTTTTGAGCGTGTCGTCGCCGCCGATGGAGATCAGGGCGTCGATGCCGAGGCTGCGGAGGCCGTTGTAGGTGCGGCGCAGCGGGGCCGTTTTCTCAGCGTCATCGAGGTCAGCCGGGCAGGTGATGAGCTTGCCGGGGTTCGCACGAGCGGTGCCGATCATGATACCGCGCT
Organism: Pseudomonadota bacterium; assembly: GCA_017555665.1. Taxonomy (GTDB): domain Bacteria; phylum Myxococcota_A; class Bradymonadia; order UBA4248; family UBA4248; genus UBA4248. The sequence continues at coordinate 1,275 of JAFZFY010000154.1, forward strand.
TGTTGCGTGTGCCGACGATCCTTTCAAAATTCAGGATGATGTATGCGTCGCCTTCGACGAGCGGCATGCGCTCTTCATCGAAGTTTTGCAGGCGAGAATAGCCGTGAAGGAAGCCGACGACTTCGATGCCGGCTTTCACAAAGGCAAGCGCTGCCGATGAAATGACGGCATTTGCGCCGGGTGCAGGACCACCGGCAAAGAGAATACCAACGCGACGAATACTCGATTTTGCATCTGCCATTTTTTCCCTCTTATAGAGATCTGGATAAAGTCAAAACGCTTTGACGGGCCCGTGACGAAACGTCACAACAATACCCCATAAGAATAACACACCTGAGACGCGCGGGGATATGATTTTTTCGGCTTCTGGGCGTTACTGCTCAACTGCCCTCTAAATCATGTGCATTTCAACAATTTTCGCGCCTGTAGGCAGTTGTATATTTATATCCCCTAAGGTTCCTGTGCGGCTAACTACTGCCTGCCATCTACAGCCTAGTGCCTGTTCGCAATGCCCTCCATACTTCAGACACGTCTGTGGGCTGAGTAATAGCTTTGGGCAAAACCTGAATCGTAACCTGAATGGGGATGAGATGTTGCCGTAAACTTGTATCTATGCGAAACTAAGGTTATGTCATTGGCTGTGCCGGTGTGATATTTAGGCTGGCTTGCAGCACCTGTAACGATATGCACCGAGTATCGCTGTTGGGGGAGTTATGAAAGCATTCTGGCAATCATTCTGGATTATCCTGAGAGACGCCGTCATCATTTGCGCGGCGATGGCCGTTGCCGGCATTTTTATCAACGCTGTCCGCCCGGACGGGTTGCCGTTCATCGCGGACAAGCCTTACGACATCTTCGTGCCCTGCCCCGAAACGCTGGGCACCGTTGAGATGATTGCGCCGGGGGACAGCCGCCTTACGGATGGCAAAGCGTTTATCGTCGATGCGCGCTCGCAGGCGGAATTCGATGCCTGGCATCTCGATGGTGCAATCTGCATCACATACGACTATCTTGAGCCCATTGAAGATGCCGAGCTCAAGAATGTCACGCTCAACATCGTAAACAGCGGCAAGGAGCGCCTGATCGTGTATGGCGATGGCGACGGCAGCCAGGGCTCGACAGGCTACGAGCTCGGGCGCGAGCTCGCGGGCAGGGGCGTTTCCCAGGTGTTCATCGTCGAGGGCGGCGCGGATGCGCTCAAGAAGTAGTCAGGCTTATGTGGGGCGCAGCAAGCGCTGTATCGCTTTGAAGAAGAGGGCGGCATGACAGAACAGGTCTCGCGTTTTGAAAAATTCCAGAAACATCGCGCGCACAGCTATTTCGCGCTTGCCGCGCGTCTCTATCTCGCTTGGGTGTTTATTACGGCGTGCATCCACAAGCTGATGATGCCCGAGTCGTTTGCGGTCGATATTGCGACCTATCAGTTCCTGCCGCTCGTGTTCATCAACCCGCTCGCGATCGTGCTGCCATACGTGGAACTCGGCACTGGCGTGATGCTTGCGACCGGCACGAAATCGCGCTCGGCCGCGCTGATGGTCTGCGGCATGATGGTCATGTTCATGATCGCGCTCACACATGCGCTGCTTCATGACCTCAGCATTTCTTGCGGCTGCTTCGCCTCGAATGCTGCCGCCGCTTCCGACCCGATTTCGCCGCTAACGATGCTTCGCGATACCGCATGGCTCCTCATCGCGGTCTATGTCGTCGTGTTCGACACGAACCCGATCGGTATCGATCGCATTCTCAAAAAGCTCAAAGGAAAGGCCGAAAAAGACGCACAGCCCGAGGCATGAATGATGCAGTGCAGTCGGCGGCAGTTTTGTCTGCCCGCGCGGCTGACCGCGCGGATGTCTGGTGACTCGGATCAACACACAGGCTCAGGAGTGGGATCATGAAAAAAGTGATGTTTTTAGCCGGTCTTCTGACCATGCTCTTTGCCGGAAACGCCTTCGCGCAGACCCCGAATTGCGATAAGCTCGATGATGCCGGCCGCCAGACAGCTCAGCAGGCAATGGATAAAATTCACGCCTACGGCTGCTGCACCGATAGCGTCTCGGCTTGCCTGAAGCAAAACGAAGCCTGTCGCTCACCGCGCTATCTGGCCGACGAAATCTGCCGGCTTGCCGGAAACGGCAAGAAACTCTCGGATATCGAGGAAGCCGCCGATAGGCGCGCGAAAGCCATGGATGCCAACGGAAAAGTCTATCCGATCGAGGTCATGCCCGAACATATCTGGGGCAATCCCGATGCCAAGGTCACGCTCAGCGTCTATTTGTGCGGCCGCTGCCCCTACTGCTCGCGCCATGTGCCGCTGCTCATCAAAACGCTCGAAAACTCCACGCTCAAAGACAAAGTGGCTCTCAACCTGCGGTATTTCCCCATCAAATCACATACGCACTCCACGCCCGCCGCGCTCGCTATCGAAGCCTCCGCGCAGCTCGGTCAGGCTTGGCCCTATCTTCTCAAGTCCTACGAGAATTTTGACGCTTTCTCGCTCGCGAAAATCACCGTCTGGGGGCAGGAACTCGGCCTCGACACCGAGAAGATGAACGCCCTCATGAAAGACCCCAAAATCCGCGAAAGCGTCGTGGCCTCCAAAAAAGAAGGTCTCACCAACGGCGTCACAACAACCCCGACCTTTTTCCTCAATGGCCGCCGCATCGAAGGCACGTTCGATGTCGAGGCCATCATGAGCATGCTCAGTGAAGCCGTAGGGGAGTGAGCTGAACTGATGGGCGCATTTAGCTTCGCTCTTTTGCGCCTTGCCCTCTGGTCGCCTTAAATTCCTCTTTTGCTCGCCTGTCGCCCTTCGGGCGATACGGCTCATGAGCGCGCCTATTGCCTGCGGCAATACGGCGCGCTGTGGTTTTTTGGGGGGAGTAGTGCCAATTACGGTGAAAGATAATATCCTGAATGGTGTTTTCAGATATTTTGCTTAGAAGTCGAAATCTCCTGAATCAAGTTTTGCCTTGATTTGTGTGAAATTGTCCGTCTTTCCCCATTTGAGAAGTTCGCGTACTCGGAGTGCCGAGATCGTATGCTTGTTTGTGATGGCAAGGATATTTTGGACGATGCCTTCTGTTGCGCTTGCGTCCGATTTGATTTCATCGATTTGATTAGCCCATGCCTCGATGTTTGCATTGTTTACAAGCCATTTGGATGTATTTGCAAGATTCAGTTGTGCTTCGATTACTGTATTAGCACTTCCACATACGGTGGCAGCAACGCGGTCTGCACTCAATTCGCTTTTGCGGTACCAGTAGTTCATCGCCATTTTAATTGGAGTGAGTGCCCCGCCCAGCAGGTCTCCAAACTTACCGCCAAATGCATCAAAGTAAGTAACAAATGTTCGGTACATACAGTTGCGGCAAAAGATATGTCCGCATTCGTGGGCGATCACGGTATCAAGAACATTGGCATCATCTTGGTATTCTAGCAATGATTTGCCAAAGACGAGTGTTGTTTGTTTAAGGCCTGAGGCATGCGCAGGGGTGTCTGAGGAGAGATCCAGGAATAATTCAGGGACGTCAATCTTAA
>JAFZFY010000014.1 GCA_017555665.1 Pseudomonadota bacterium
CCTTCTTTCCAATCCGTTCACGCTCATCCCCATAGCGTGCAGTCACGTAATCTTGGTCGAATAATGTCGTCATAATGTTCATGATTTCTATCTCCCGCTCTTTCAGATATTGCGTCAAAACTTGTTTATCTCGGCAGATGCGCAATGCTTCTTCGATGGCTTTGCGCGTTCTGCCATGGTTTTTTACCTGTTTTGTAAGGACTTTGCAAAACGTGATGTACTGGTCGATGATGTCACCGCTCATGCGCTCATAGATCACGTGGACTTTTGTGTCGATGTCGCACTGGGCATCGTCTGGAAAATAAAGCTCTTTGAACGATAGCGTATCGGGTTTATTGCCACGTTCGCCACTGTAAATGACATAAAACTCGGGTTTGGGACACGAGGCTTTGGTTGTCGAATAGAGAAACACATTGTGTTCCGTGAAGTAATTGTTGAGCGTCTGCCCCCAATAGCACAAAAGCCGCAAGACGATGTTTGGTGACCATGAGCTCTGTGCTTCCACCAGAATGATGAGGCGATCGCCCACGTTAAAGCCCAAGTCATTATAGGGGTGTTCCGCAAGGATGCAACGACAGGTGACAGATTTCAAGTCTTTGACGGTTGTCGTCTTGTCCTCGGGATGCAGTACTTGATACAGCTCAAGGAGATACTCGGGGATTGAGAACAGATCCGTAAACACGCTGTCTTTTGCGGTATGTTTGACTTTTACTGCGTCAGTCATCGTATCCTCCGTAAAATCAGTGCTGGCAACCCGTTGCCAGCAAAAAGTATAGCGACGAGCCAGACAAATGGCGAGCAAATTATGCGCGTCGTATGCGCAGCATAGACGCGCGCCATTGCGAGCCGTATGCGCCATCGGCGCATAGGCGCGCCCCATTGCGAGCCGTATGCGCCATCGGCGCATAGGCGAACCCCATGTAGAAACGTGTCGTGACACGTCTCTCATGCGCCGTATGCTTTGTGGCGGTTGCGAATGGGGCGCTTAACTGTTAAACTAAACGCTGGTGGGGGAGATGAGGCAAGGGGTATGGGTATGTCGAACGCATTCAATGCCAGGAGGGTGGCAAAAGACAGCGTATGTCGTTTGATCTCGGACAGGCGGTATGCATTTGAGCTGTATCATGCGCTTCCCTTAGAAGATCAGGAAACGCATGCGTCCGATGGGGGGCCGATGACGTTCAAGTGCGGGGTTGCGAGCATATCCACGGAAGGGATATACATTTCAAATTTACGTCAAAATAATCAGCACTGGGGTGGAATCTGATGATATTGAGCGTATATGGCTAGGATGCGCAGGAGTGATCGTGGATAAAAGGCAGATCAGAAATTTTGCGGTATGGGCGCGGCGTGAGCTCATCGATCGCGTGCGCATGCGCGCGCAGGGGTATGGCATTACCGAGCATGATATCGGGAATGCGGATGTCTGCATCATCGAAGACCGTCCGCTGACAGAACGTGAAAGCGAGATGCGCGGCGCACTCGTGCAGCAGATACGGCGCGATGGGTATGCACAGACCATCGAATCGGTGGCTTATACGTGGTTCAATCGCTTCTGCGCGCTGCGATTTATGGAAGTCAATGGCTACCTGCCTTCGAGAGTGCGCGTGTTCTCGGACGAGCAGGGCGCATTCAGGCCGCAGATCTTGAGCGATGCCATTCACCTTGAAGGCAGGCTCGAAAACATCGACATCGAGAAAGTCTTTGAGATGAAAGAGGCAGATCAGAACGACGCGCTTTATAAGTATCTGCTCATCGCGCAGTGTGATGCGCTCAAGGCCGTTCTTCCCGTCGTGTTTACAAAGATCGAGGATTATACAGAATTGCTATTCCCAGATCGTCTGCTCGATCCTGCGAGCGTGATTGGGCGCATGATCACGGATATTCCTGAAGATTATTTTCGCGTCGATAGCGCGCATGGGCAGATCGAGATCATAGGATGGCTCTATCAGTATTACATCAGCGAACGGCACGAAGAAGTCATTGATCCGCTGCATGGCAAGTTTATTCGTGCCGAAGATATTCCAGCCGCGACGCAGCTCTTTACGACGGATTGGGTCGTTCGCTATATCGTCGATAACACCGTCGGGCGATACTGGATCGAGCATCATCCCGAAAGTCGACTCGCCGAGTCGCTTGCGTTTTACGTGCCTCAGGCGGATGGCTCCCCGCGTGGCGAAAATATCTCGCCCTCAGATGTGACCGTCTTCGATCCGTGTGTCGGATCTGGGCATTTTCTCGTCTATGCCATCGATGTATTGATGATGATATATCGCGAATATGGCTATTCTGACAGGGATGCGATTGCAGAAATTATCCGTCATAATCTGTGTGGCGTTGATATTGACGAACGCGCCGTGGAACTCGCTTATTTTGCAGTCATGATGAAAGGCTGCCAATATGATAAACGATTTTTGAAGCGCGGCATACAGCCTCGCGTCTATGCTGTTGCAGACAGCCGCTTTGCGGATGAAGCCTTTATGACGTATTTGGGCGGCTCAAATAAGGATTTGCAGAGGGATGTCGCCGCGCTGATGCATGTGATGGAAAATGCATTTGAGACCGGATCATTGATTCAGATTCCGGCAGTCGATTTCGCGGCTTTGGAGGATCGCCTCAACAGCCTGAGTGCGCAGAAAGACTTATTTTATGCGAAGCATCTCGAAACACTTGGCATGGTCTTGAATACCGCACGCCTGTTGTCTGGGCATTATGCGGCAGTCGTGACGAATCCGCCATATTTAAACAAATACGATGCATCCCTAAAGAAATATCTTCAAGAAAATTATAAAGAATATTCGGGCGATCTTTTCAGCGTATTTATCTATCGATGCATGCTGTTCAGCAAGTCGGGAGGCTACGCTGGCTTGATGACACCGAATGTATGGATGTTCATCAAGAGCTATGCAAAACTGCGCCAGTATTTGTTGCGCAATCATTCGATTACGACGCTCGTTCAAATGGCAAAGGGGGCATTTTTCAGTGAGGCGACGGTCGATGTGTGCGCCTTTGTGCTTCAGTGTGCCAGGTCGGGAAAGACAGGCGTGTATTTCCGGCTCGAAGAATTTTTGGGCAATATGGATTACCAGGCTCAGAAATTATGCGAAGCCTTGAATGATCCTTCATGCCGTTATAGATATCAGACGAAATCATCATTGTTTGAGACACTTCCGGGCATGCAGATCGGCTATTGGGCATGTGAGGCGATTCTTGATGCATTTCGAAGCGGTCAGGCATTGGAAACGCATGCCTCTCCGCGCCAGGGGATGGCTACGACCGATAACAACACATATCTACGCCGTTGGTATGAAGTGGCGCATGGAGATATCGGGTTTGGGCTGGATCGTCAGGCGGCTGTGAACAGTGATATCAAGTGGTTTCCCTATAACAAAGGCGGCGAGTTTCGCAAATGGTATGGCAACCAGGAGTATATCGTCAACTATCAGCACGACGGACAGTGCATTAAGCGCGATGTGCTTGCCAAATATCCTTATTTGAAAACGCCGGATTTCGTGGTGAAGAATCCCGATACCTACTTTGATCCTTGTCTGAGCTGGTCCAAGATATCGAGTGGCAGCGTGTCATTTCGATATTTTCCACAGGGATTTTTATATGATGTTTCGGGATGCAGTATCTTTTTTGAGCGTGATGATGATTTATATTATTATGCAGGTTTTCTAAATAGTATGGTATGTGCGAAGATTCTTGAGATTATTTCTCCGACGCTCAATTATGAAACCGGGCATATCGGGATGCTGCCGATTATCGATTCCGCTCAATGGCGAGCAAGCGTAGCGCAACGCGTTGAGGCGAATATACGATTGAGTGCGGAAGACTGGGGGGATTTTGAGACGAGCTGGACGTTTGCGAAACATCCCTTGATTTGAGGGGCGCGCATGTCGAGAGGGGGCTCGGCAATATCGGCGCAGGCGGGAATGTGTAGGTAGTGACAAGTGGCGAAAAATCATTGATAATTGCGCATGCGTGCCCCAGGATGGGCGGCAAAAGAGACGGCATGGCTAGTTGGAGGCATCATGGGAAAACTTATTGCGGATAAATTCAAGGCTTGGGAAGATGCGTGTAATGCGCGTTTTGCGCAGCTCAAGGCGAACGAGGAAGCGCTTAACCGGATCTTTATCGAGATCTATGGCTTGCAGGATGAGCTGACACCAGAGGTCGAAGACAAGGATGTGACCGTGCGCAAGGCGGATCTTGGGCGTGAGATCAGGAGCCTGCTTTCGTATGCAGTGGGGTGCATGTTCGGGCGTTATTCGCTGGATCGCGAAGGCCTTTGCTATGCAGGTGGCGATTTTGGCGAGCAGTTCGACACCGTGAGCCTTCAGGGGGATGGCAGGATCGATGGGCACAAGAGCCGCTGCTATCTGAAAGAAGTTGTGTCCAGTGGCGATGTCGCCTCGCATTTCGGGGCCGATGCCGATAATATCATTCCGATTACCGATGATGAATACTTTGCGGATGATATCGTGAACCGCTTTGCTGAGTTTATCAGTATTGCATACGGTGCGGACACGCTCGAAGCGAATTTGAAGTATGTGGCCGATGCGCTGGGCGGTAAAGGCACATCCAGAGATGTGATCCGCAATTATTTTTTGAATGACTTTTATGCCGATCATGTAAAAGTGTATCAGAAACGCCCGATATACTGGCTGTTCAGCTCCGGCAAGAAAAATGGCTTTAAATGCCTGATTTATATGCATCGCTATCAGGCAGACACGATTGCGCGTATCCGCACCGATTATGTGCATGAGCTTCAATCTCGCTATTTGACGGTCATCTCTAACACCGAATCGCAGTTATCGAATGCATCCGGCAGCGAGGCTGTCAACCTCAAAAAACAGCTCAAAAAACTACAGGAACAGTACGAAGAGCTTCACAGGTATGAAGAGAAGATCCATCACCTCGCAGATCAGATGATCTCAATCGATTTGGATGACGGTGTAAAAGTCAACTACGCCAAGTTTGGCGATGTTCTGGCTGCCATAAAATAAGGAATCGTGCGATTATCTGATGGAAACCGAAGGTCAGGAAGAAGAGGAATATCGATCTATGGTCATGGATGCCGAAACAGTGATACAAGAGTTGAAACGCAGATTTTCTGAGCCAGTGCCAGAATATTATAAGCGGCACATTATTTTTTGGCATGATGAGGATCGCGAATTTGAAGACAGGATCGATGATATCGCGATAGAGGGGGTCAAAGTTGTGAAGATGACTGGGCGCAATGCTTTTGCGCTCAAGAAGCTTCTGGCGATGGATGACAAGGATAGCCATTACCTCGTGTATTGTCCTGTTTCGTTTGAGCGCGATGAAGATAATTGGTTGCTGAATATCGAGTTGTATAGCGGTGAGGCGTTCAGGGCCGATATTCATACGATCTGGCTGGAAGAAATGGGACTTCCGGTGCAGGAGAATCTGCGCATCCTTGTGAAGCAATATCATAAGTATTTTAATTCGAAAGAGAGACGGCGGAGTTTTGCGGTATTTGCGCCGCAGGTGAAACAGTCCAGAGAGATGCATTTAGGCGTGATGGCGAGTATTTGCGGCTGTGAGGATTTAGAGCCGGCGAGTATGATGCGCGCGGTGTTGATGGGAGGGCTTTGCATCGCGCATCATGAGATCTATCAGAAAATGGTCGCTTATGACGTGGCGGCACTCTTTTGGCGTATGGTCAAGCAGTGCACGGGGTATGATGCGGATGAGGAGCCCTCATTATCAGAGTTTGCGATGCATCTGTTGCTGACGGCATCGTCGAGAACGCTGATCGGCGAATGCTTTATTGGGCTTGAAAAATATATCTCTGCGGCGCATGAAGCATTTTGTTATGATCTCATCTCTGATTGGCGGATTCACAAGGATAACTCAGATCTGAAGCAGATCGCTGAATATGTAGAAAGCGAGAAGTCTATATATCAGCGGCTGGTGAATATACAGCCAAAGACGGTGAATGAAGAACAGTTGTTTATTCACTATTTGATGGAGACGGAGTGTTTTCCGTGTGTTCATGAGGTGCTACTTGTCAAGCTCATGACAGACATCAGCAATCATAAAATTCAGCCGGACGATATCATAAATATCGTCAAGAAGCGGAAGATATGCGCGTGGCATGAGCCGTATGACTGTTATTATGATGCCTTGCTTCAGATTGCCGTGATGCAGAAGTTCTATCTTGAGCATGTTGGCGGCTTTAACGAAGCGATTCCCTCGAATGTATGGGCCGCCTATGTCAAAGATTATTATCGCATGGATACGGCATATCGCCTGTTTCATAAAGCCTTTATGCAGAGCTTGAAGAAAACGCATGCGCGGTTTGATGATCTGATGAAACAAGTGGCAGAGCGAGCGGAGGGGTTATATGCCACATGGTTTTTGGGCAGTCTTGGGGCGTGTTGGCAGAAAGCCAGCGCCGATATGCTTGCTAAACTTGGATATATCAAGGATCTGGCTTATCAGTGGAAGTTTTATGACAATCATATCAGCAATGCGGGATCCCGTGTATTTGTGGTGATTTCAGATGCGCTTCGCTATGAAGTCGCGGCATCACTGGCAGAGCAATTACAGCGCGAGACGCAAAGCGAGGTGAAGCTATCATCGATGAATGGCATGTTTCCGAGCATTACGCCATATGGTATGGCGGCATTGTTGCCGCATCGCCAGCTGAGCGTGGTGGAAAGTAAACAGGGATTGTCTGTTCTGGCAGATGATATGCCGACGGATGCAGGCAATCGTGAGGCCGTGCTCAAAGCGCGTAATCCCCAGAGCATTGTGCTGCAATATCGCGATATCATCGGCATGAAACGCGCAGAGCGAAGCGCGCTCGTGAAAGGCATGGAAGTCGTTTATATTTATCATGATAAGATTGATGAATCATCGCATGCGGCTGATAATACGGTCTTTTTTGCCTGCGATGAGGCGATTGACGAGATCAAGAATATTCTCAAGATTATTTATAATGAATTTAACGGGACGCGCATCTTTATCACGGCAGATCATGGGTTTTTATATACTTATCAGCCCTTGTCGGAAGATGCCAAAGTGGGTAAGGAAAGCTGGAAAGATCAGGCCGTTGAATATGGGCGCAGATATGCCATCATGAAGAATAGTGCGGCACCAGAGCATTTGGCGCCGATATGTTTTCTGCGCGGGAACACCCCCTATAAGGCGTTTACGCCTTTTGAGAACATCCGTATCAAGATGAGTGGCGGTGGGGCGAATTTCGTACACGGCGGCGCCAGTCTTCAGGAACTCGTCGTGCCCCTGATCGATTTTCATTACCTCCGTGCTGGATATAAGTCTTACCAGAAAAATAAAGACAGGATCGATACGCTGCCTGTCACGCTCGAGCTGCTTTCGACGGGACGGAAAATATGCAATCTGATGTTTAAGCTGGATTTCTATCAGCCGGAGAAGGTCGGCGGGAATCGCGATGCGACGACATATTCTTTGTATTTTATTGATTCTACGGGAAAAGTGGTCAGCAACAAGGAACGGCTTATTGCAGACAGGACAAACGACGATATACAGGAACGCGTGTATCGGTTGAAGTTTACCCTCAAATCGATGCCATTTGACTGTAAGGCGACCTATTATCTGATGATCGTGGATGAGAGCGGCATTCTGCAGCCAGTGCGCGAGGAATTCCAGATCAATATTGCCTTTGCGGTAGATGAGTTCAACTTCTTTGTGTAATCAAGGAGCGGATCATGGATACGATGTCTGAAAACAGCGACAGCCGAGAAAATATAAAGATCAAGCTTCGCCAATTTTTTGATGGAAAGATCGTTCGCAAAGATCTGACAAAGAAGATCAAAGAAGGCGCGAACGTTCCCGTGTATGTGTTGGAGTTCTTGCTGGGGCAGTATTGTTCATCGGATGATCCCGAAATTATAGAAAAGGGTGTGCAGACGGTAAAGAAGATCTTGTCTGATAACTTCGTGCGCCCAGATGAAGCCCAAAAGATTCTGTCGATGCTACGTTCACGCGGCTGCCACACGGTCATTGATCGCATCACGGTGAAGCTCAATATCAAAAAAGACTGCTATGAAGCCGAGTTCTCAAACCTTGGATTGCGCAATATCGAGATTTCTTCGGAATATCCCGAAAAATATGATCGGCTTCTTTGCGGCGGCATCTGGTGTATCATTCAGTTAAGCTATGACGCGCTCGTGGATAGCGATATCTCTGATGCAGATCCCAGCCTGAAAGATAAGTATAAGAAAAAGTCTGAGTTCTCGCCGATATCTATCATGAAATTGACACCGATCCAGATGCCGCACATTGATATCAAAGAACTCAAGGATGGACGAAAATCATTTAGCAAAGCGGAATGGCAAGATATCATTCTGCGTTCGGTCGGCTATGAACCGGCTTCGCTTTCGGAACGCGAGAAATGGCTGTTGCTCGCGCGTGTTGTGCCGCTCATAGAGAATAACTTTAATCTCTGTGAACTCGGTCCGCGAAGCACGGGCAAGTCTCATATCTATAAAGAGATTTCGCCCAACAGTATTTTGGTTTCTGGTGGCCAGTCGACCGTTGCTAATCTGTTCTATAATATGTCGAGCAAGGCTGTGGGGCTTGTCGGACTGTGGGATTGCATCGCTTTTGATGAAGTTGCCGGCATCAAGTTTAAAGATAAAGATGGCGTGCAGATTATGAAAGATTATATGGCTTCGGGCTCATTTGCGCGCGGCAAGGAAGAAAAGGCGGCATCTGCATCGATGGTTTTTGTAGGAAATATCAACCAAAGTGTGGATGTATTGCTGAAAACTTCCAGCCTGTTTGACCCGTTTCCGCCAGAAATGGGCACAGATACCGCCTTTTTGGATCGAATTCATTGTTATATTCCGGGGTGGGAAGTGCCTAAATTTAGGCCGGAACATTTTACAAATGATTATGGCTTTATCACCGATTATCTCTCTGAATTTATCCGTGAGCTTCGCAAGGAACAATGCGGTGATGCTCTGGATAAGTATTTCAAGCTCGGAAAGAATTTGAACCAGCGCGATACGATTGCGGTGCGCAAGATTGTAGGCGGTTTTGTGAAATTGCTTTATCCGGATGGCATCTATACAAAAGATGAACTCGAAGAGATCTTGCGATTTGCGCTTGAAATGCGCCGTAGAGTCAAAGAACAGCTCAAAAAGCTGGGCGGCATGGAATTTTATGATGTGAATTTTTCCTATATCGATCATGAAACCTTTGAGGAGAAGTTCGTGTCTGTGCCGGAGCAGGGCGGTGGCAAGCTTATTCCTGAGGGGATTTGCAATCCGGGACAGGTCTATACCGTGTCACGTGGGAAAAATGGGATGTTGGGCGTGTTCAGGCTCGAAAGCCAGATGCTCGCCGGGAATGGCAAATTTGATAAGAGCGGACTGAGCTCTGAGAGCAAATGTAAAGAAGCCGCAAACACGGCATTTAATTATTTGAAAGCAAACGGTAACCGTATCAGCGGCACGATCAGCACGACAGCACGCGATTACATCGTCAATTATCAGGATCTTCAAGGTCTTGGAATGACGGAACGCCTTGCGCTGCCCACGTTGATCGCGCTCTGCTCGATCGCATTGGGCAAGCCGACGATCAGCAGTCTTGCCATCTTGGGAGACATCAGTATCGCTGGAACGCTGCTTAAAGTCGAAGCGTTGGCTAATTCGCTTCAAGTCTGCCTTGACAGCGGGGCTAAAAAGGTTCTGCTCCCGATTTTGTCTGCGGCAGATCTCGGTACTGTGCCATCTGAGTTGATCGGCAGCTTTAATCTTATCTTTTATAACAGTGCGGAGGATGCCGTGTTTAAGTCGCTCGGTGTGGAGTGAAATTAGCAATTAGCAATTAGGGAGATTTGTTCCGGGGGATTGAACGATGGATGAGCAATCACAAATCCTGTTTATGCAGATACGGATGATGCGGATAACCGCGAAGCGGTTAAAACGTTCGCTGAAAGATACAGCGATGCTATTTCGGCAGTACGACGTTTTGCCGTATATTCGTGAAGGCTATGGTATTTTCCACGTCGAGGGGGATGATGCAGTGTATGAGGATGTCAAAAAATACCTCATCTCGAAGGGGGCAGAGATATGAAAGAAATTACTGCGAGGATGCTTCTTTATCATGGCAGTTATTGCGTCGTTGAAGAACCGAATTTAGACAAATGTGCGAAATATAAGGATTTCGGACAGGGGTTTTATCTCACGTCTTCGAAGCGTCAGGCTAGGAGTTTTGCTAAAATAGCAACTACAAAAGCGAAAAATGACGGCATCATTCCCGCAAATACAGACTGTGGTTATATTTCATGTTTTAAGGTGAATGATATTTCGGATGTTTCTTGCTATTATTTCCCATTTGCTGATGTCGATTGGCTCCATTGTATTGTAGCGCATAGACGAAAGCGAGTTTTTGTCGATTTACGCAAGCAACTTGAGGACTATGATGTCATTGTCGGAAAAATCGCAAATGATGATACAAACACGACGATTAACGCTTATATGAGTCATGTCTTTGGAAAAATGGGAAGTTCTGCCGCTGACAAAATGTGTATTGGCCTTTTGATTCCTGAACGGTTGCAGGATCAATTTTGTTTTCGTAGCGCCAAAGCGCTTTCGAAGCTCAGTTTTCAGTACAGAGAAAGCATCGTATTGGGGTAGGCAATGTTGAAAGAGAAAACATTATTTGCCATGGATTTGACGATACTCATGGCTGTGGAAGACTTGGCGTATGAGACAGGGCAATCGACAGAGGATATTTTATTGTCACTGATGGCTTCTGAAACTGGCAGGCGTGTGTATGATGATACGCAGAAATTGTGGTGGGATGGACCTGATGCAGTCATTAAACGATATAAGCGAGAATTGGAAATGAATAATCCGGCGGATGGCAATAACTAAAAGCCATTCATTGTGATTGTGTAAGGATGCATTACAATGGGCTTTCTGGTCCTTTTTGCTGGAATGAACGCATGGGTTGCTCATGCCCCTGGGAGGGCACAGCTTTGCAAATATTGTCTTTATCTTCAAGTTTATATA
>JAFZFY010000155.1 GCA_017555665.1 Pseudomonadota bacterium
AACTGATGCGCATGAAAGACGTCATATTATGCATGTGGATAGCTTGATCTAGACCACTGTCCATGAACTTGCTGACCACTGTATCAAAGAGGGGGAGCGCCTTAAACTTGTCGGATGCAATTTTATCGTCCGGATGGATAAACACCTCATGGAATTGGAGTTTTGGCGACTCGACTTTGTTTTGATCGACTTCTTTGGGCGTTGTGGTCGTTTGGGGCGTTGCGGTTGTTTGGGGCGTTGAGGCTGCTTTGGGGATTGAATTTCCCACTTTTGCGACAGCATCATTCAATTTATTGATAAACGAAAATGCCATTTTACACTCCTGGTTAAAACTTTGTTCTGCGTTTTGAAGATAGTAAAACTATCTCTCCCTTTGTCTTGGATAATACACCTGATTTCTATGTAAGTCATCACATACTTTACTTCTTTTGCTTCTTGAGAGCTTTTGTGGCGATATCGACGAGTTCGCGGCATCCGCTGCACGCGCTATCGTCAGTATTTTGTGAAGCTTCGAGGCCGAGTTTATACCATTTGAGGGCTTGGTTATGATCTGCTTTGTGTGAGGGCGTGCCTTTGTCATAAAGGATCCCCAGCCGGATTATCTCCACTTTGAGGTCAGGCCAGTCATTGGTTGCCATAAAGCCATGCTGTTCGGCTGCGATTTGATAATATTCCAATGCTTTGTCTTTATCTTGGATATCTGCCGAACCCAAATCGTAAATCTTTGCGATACGCATGTCGTAATATCCGATAAGCGGATCGTTTTTATCATCAAGTTCGATGGCTTTTTGATACCATTCGATGGCTTTGCGCTCATCTTTATTATCTAAGAATCTCGTCGCTTCTGCGCCTGCAATGCCTGCTGCAAATTCGCGTTCCTCTGCTTTTAGGGCGTATTCTATGGCTTTGGGGACATCTCTTTCGATATGATTTTCGGTGACGATACACTGATAATAACTTGAGCTGACACTATAAATTTCTGCCAGTGTAAAGGCGGCATGCTTATCATTATCTTGAGCGGCGTTGAGATACCATTCAAGTGCAAGTTTTGCATTCTGTGGATTGCTTCCGCATTGCGATAAATAATATCTCGCGAGAAGATATTTTGCGTTTGGATCGCCTTTTTGTGCAAGTGGGAGAAGAATGCTGTCTTGGCTAGGCGGCTTGAGGTCGCTGTCGAAGTCGCAGTTCATATTGAGAAGCCGAATGAGTTGATAACGGCTTTCGGAATGTTCCGGGGCCTGTGCGGCCTGTATAAGCCATCGCGATGCCACATCCAGATCGAGCGAGTACTCGAGCGAATTTTGTGCGGCTTTAGTGGCTGTCTGAATTTCTCTTGAACGTGCATCGGCTTCGGGGGGTTCTTCGATATCGTCTGACGGCTCGGAATCATTGTTGCAATTCCAGCGTTTTAGGGCGCACGTGTCGTAATTGCAGCAACATTCGAAATCGAAGTCGGTTTGAACTTTTTGGCGAAGCTGTATCCAAATATGATTCGAAAATTTGTCTTCTATGCTTTTGGCGCGTTGAGCATCCATAGGCATATCTATGCCGTCCGCATATTTCATCGCGAGGATAAAAGCTGCATCGGTGTTCCCGTTGTCCATCGCGCGCTGAAGCCATTCGTTTGCGCGTTGGGGATCGGCTGGGCGCTCGAGGCCGAGTTCATAGATCATCGCGAGATGGTATTGGGCATTGGGGATTCCATGCATGGCGGCACGGCGAATGAGATCATAGCCTTTGGTTTTGTCTGCTTGCATAGCAATGACAGAAAACCCGTGCCAGTAGTAAAGCCCGAGGATATATTCGGCGTTGCCATGTCCGCGCTTGGCGGCCTCTTCTAGCCATGCTACGATATCTATATCTGTTTGTGGACCGCATGACCCATCTTTTGGCGCTTCTGGATGATCAGCCTCCGCTTTATATTTATCATAAAAATCGCTGTTGTCTGGATAGAACAGTGCGGGCTTTTCGGGAACGGAGCTGAACATGTGATCGCATCCGTTTAAGTGGAGCCTGTTGAGCCAGAGCGTTCGTTCGTACTTCATTTGGTCGGCATTCAGCGTATCTTGAGTCGGTTTTCCATCGGCGATGTGCTCGACACCACAGAGTTTGTCGCGA
Source organism: Pseudomonadota bacterium (assembly GCA_017555665.1). Classification (GTDB taxonomy): domain Bacteria; phylum Myxococcota_A; class Bradymonadia; order UBA4248; family UBA4248; genus UBA4248. Next base: position 2,122 of record JAFZFY010000155.1, read on the forward strand.
TACATCATGTGCATGACGAACATCGCGGCGGGGTCTTTGGCGTTGGTTCTATCTATCCATGATTGACAATCAGGCATCGGCGATGGATCTGGCGTAAAGTCTATCTCTTCGCGATTGCTATCCATTTGTGCGCTTTGCTCTTGTTCGGCAGAAGGCGTGTTTTCATTTGCAGATGGGACGTTTTCGGGCGCGGCTTGCTGAGCTGTTTTATTGCATCCAGCGAGCGTCAAGACGGCAAAAACAATGAGAAATGAATAAACGAAGCGGTGCATGATAGACTCCTAAACGAAAGCAACGAGGCTGGCGAGAAGCGCGGACGTCGTGAAGCGGCAGGGGGCGCGTATCGGCTTGCCGATAGCGTCCCCTCACGTCCGTATGCGCGGCGCGCATAGGACGCGCTTTATTCCGGTTTGGTCTGGAACGGCTGAGGCGTTGGGCTAGTGAGGTCATAGCCAAAGCCAGTCTTGAGGGTTTCATCGCTTTCGACGGCTTTTTTAGCTTCTTTCATATAGTCATCCCATTTTTTTGATGTATTTCCGAGCGTTTTGAACACTTCGGCTGCGGCATAGGGAATCTGGCGCAGATACCAGATGTTGTATATTTTAAGTCCTTCGCGAGATGAAAGTTCATAATAAGTTTCATCGTGTATTTTTTTATAAACCGGCGAGTAGGATCGCAATTTTTCTTTGAACGTGCGCTCCATGCCGTAGAGGATAGCGAGTTCATAATAAGTATTTAAGATAATCTCTTTGTCGAGTTTGCCTGTTTTGGCCAGCGTGATTGCGGTGATTCCGGTGACAGCTTTTTGTATGGATTCGTCATAGAGCGGATTGAGCATTGGGCAGACGTCATCCTCGCCTCTGTCGCTTTCCAGGCATGGCTTGAGTGCAGATTTGATCGAGAAGAATTGTTCTGGATCTTTGCCTTCTTCGAGCTTGATCTGATCGATCACGGCTTGCAGAAGGTCGATCTTAGGCAATGCAGTAAGGGCTGTTTTGGCTTTTTTGATGAGTTTGCCTTGATCGGTTTCAGGGTTGAGGATGTATTCATACGAGTCTTCGATGCTGCGCTTATACCATTCGATGGCGAGTTTTTTATTTGGCTTGATGGTATTTGTGCCTGCATCATAAATCATGGCCAGACGGATCAAGTCGACTCTTTCATCACCTGGGATAGTTTTATAATTATTTCCTTCAGTAGCCAGTTTATAATATTCGAAAGCCTTATCCGTATTTCTTAGCTTCTCATCTCCCGTATCATATATCTTTGCGATAGCCAGATAATACTCGCCTATATCACCAGTCTCTCCTTTTCCGACATCAATGGCTTTTTGATACCATTCAAGGGCATGATTGTTGTCATTGTTTTCTGCATAATCCCTAGCAATGGATGCTGCAATATAGGCTGCATGGGTGGGGTCAGACGAATCAAGTGTGTATTGATAAGCTTTTTCTTTGTCTTCTTTGATATCGAGGGTTTCAATGATACAGTTATAATTGTAATCCTCATTATAAATATCGGCCAGCGCTTGTGCGGCCTCTATGTCGCCGTCTTCTTCGTATGCTCTGCGGTACCAATCGAGGGCTGTTTGGGCATTTGTAGGGCTTTCGCATGCGTCTTCTTTATAGTATTGAGCATACATGTATTTGGCACCCGGATAACCTTGTGTGGTCAACGCTTCTAGGATATCGCTTGTTTCGGGGGTATCTAGATCAGAGTCGAAGCGGCAGTCGGCATGATCGACGCGTGTGAGTTGCAGGCGGCTTTCGATATGTTGCGGATCTTGTGCGGCCAGAGCGAGCCAGTGGCTGGCAAGGAGATAGTCGATGCCATAATCGAGCGTTCTATCGGCTTGATAATCGAGACTCATTTCCGCGAAGTAGTGTTCGCGTTCTTCATCCGTCATATCATCGAGCATGGGATCATAGTCTTCTTCATCACCGCAATCGCTTTCGTGTATATTTTGGGGCGTGCCTTCGTCATAGCTGAATGCACAAGTGATATTGTAGTCGCTCGGAAACTTTCTTCGAAGCTGTGTCCAGGGATGCATTTGAAGATCTTTTTCTTCAATTTCCTGGGCTTTTTGCACGTCTTTGGGCACGCCGATGCCGTCTGCATATTTCATGGAAAGGATAAAGACGGCGTCTTTGTTGCCGTTATCGAGGGCCTGCTGCAGCCATGCGTTTGCGAGCTTTTGGTCGGCATTGCGCTCAAGGCCGAGTTCGTAAATCATGCCGAGATGATATTGTGCGTTCGGTATGCCGTGATGCGCAGCGCGGCGGATAAGCTCGAAGGCTTTGTCTTTGTCTGTGGGCACGATCACGCCGTTCCAGTAGAGCATGCCGAGGACATATTCGGCGTTGCCGTACCCGCGTTTTGCGGCTTCTTCGAGCCATGCGATGGCGTCATTGTCTGATTCGTCCGTGGTCAGAAAAACGGGGATCTGATAAAACAATGTCGGTTGTCCCACAAACGAAGTGAGAAGACGACTATCGTCAGCCCTGTTGAACCAGCGCACGCGTTCGTGCTTCATATCTGCAGCGTCCAGTTTATCCTCGGTCGGCTTGCCTTCGCGCAGATGTTCGACGTTGCCGATTTTGTCACGGTACATCATGTGAAGGATGAATGCGGCTGTCGGGTCATCGTCATTGGCCTTGTCGATCCAGGGCTGGGAGTCGGGCATCGGGCTCGTGTCTGCCTTGAAGTCGAGCGATTCGATCTGCGCGGCAGATTTCGGCGAATGGGTGGTTCCGGCGCATCCTGCGAGCAGGCCGGCCATGAGGGCAATCACAAGTATTGGGCGTGTCTTGATTTTCATAGGGACTCCAGCATCAGAATAGATGATACACGACCGATTATTTTAGTCGAATTGCCTGATTTGTCGCAATACAAAAGGTGGATGTGCCGCATGTCTGGGCGTTCAGAGACTTTTTGGGGGAGATGGGGACGCGCCTATCGCGTGGCGATACGGCGCGTTTGGGCGCCGCCTATCGCGTGGCGATACGGCGGCGCACCTGTGTGGACTTCCGGGGATGCTCAAAACCAGAACAATGGAAATGCATTGCGGATGTCATCGGTGTCGTTATTGGGTTGCAAAAAACATGGCGCTCTATCATAAATGATTTGCGAAATACGGCGCAATATGCTCGTTTTGTTGCCCGATGCCTTGTGATTGGTTTTAAGGAGTTTAGCTTTGTAAACTTAAGTGATGGTGAATGAACGTTAAACGGAGAGATTATGAGAGGCATACAGTGGGAAGAATTTGTCGAGGTGGCATATTTTGGAGCAGATGCGTTTATGCGTTATCGCGACAGAATATTCCAGTATGGAGGGTATTACGATACATGCTATTGTATATATGTTTATACATGGATAGATAAAGATCCAGGTGATGAGGTAGTTAAGGAGTTGGAAATTACATCTGATTCGAATGAAGATATTTGGAGAAAGTTTCTTAATGCCAAAATCTTTGACGGGAAAACTCTTGAAGAAGCTGGCGATGATGTGGAATTCTTATACTGGGGGTAAGCATGAATAGTTATTCATACAGAAATGATCTCATGTTCCTGCGCAATCAATTCGAAACGCACGGAAAGTTCGAGTTTCCGTATATTCGCAAGCAAGTGTTCGAATTTGATCGTATTGAGCTTATTGCGCTTACCGAGACAAAGACTAACGACAGTCCTGAAAATTGCCGGAAGATTGTGCACGGCTTTTTGGATGATTACAGGATAAACAGATACTATAATTATCCAGAACGGTATCGTGCTAAGTTGACACAATATCGAGCGCTCATTCCGCCTGATTATTCAACTTGGCAGGAAATGAATACTTGGCGTGGCTTGGAGGCAATTTCACACAGCCGTTGGGTTGCTAAGTATTGGCAGGATGTGTGGGGGATGCCTGTAATTCCATCGGTGACATGGAGTAGCCCCGCAAGCTATGAATATTGTTTTGATGGTATCGAATGCGGTTGCTGGGTTGCACTATCTCTTGTAGGGACGAAGCATATCAAGCGAGCGTTCATGCACGGTTATGACGCAATGCTTGAACATATTAGACCGAATGGCATTATATGTGTGGGGAAGCCTTATCGTGAGATGCGTGGCAATATCTTATATGTCCCCTACAGATATCCCAAACATATTTCTTCGCGTCAGTTGTGTTTACCGTTCATTGACTATTCTTATCTTATCCCCCAAAAAACATCCCTGATTCTGTCTTAAAACAAATGCGGGATGATGGCAAAATCAGTAATTCTGACTATCAAAAAATACGTAAAAACACATGGAGGAAGTCATGACTGGTGAAAAAATAGCGCTTAGCCTTCAAACAAGACTTATATCTGAACAGCATCATGAAGCTGAATGCTTGATGCTTGTATTTGGAAAGAATATTCTTGAGTATGTGTATAAGGACGAAATAGATGCCAAGACAACGACTGGCAATCTGGATGACCTTATGAAATTTCTTGAACATACTTTACAGTTCATAGAATGTGATCATCCGTTTCCATACTGTGTATCAGGGAATACGGCTGCTGAATTGGACAGAGCTGCTAGAGAATTCAGCTCAGATGATATGGATGTCTTTGATGAATATTATGA
>JAFZFY010000156.1 GCA_017555665.1 Pseudomonadota bacterium
CACGAATATCAGAATGGCCAAATGTCGGGAACTGAAAACCAAAGCTCATTCAATGTCCTCAAAGGACATTGAATGAGGAAACAGCTAATCCAAACAAATAAGACGTAAGGCTTGACAACGGTCACTACATATCAGAGCCGGGTCGTGACACGGCTCTTGCGAGCCGTATGCGCCAACGGCGCATAGGCGAAGCACCAAAATCAGAACACGGCGAGCATACGCTCAAAGAAAGCGAGCAACGCCTCGTCTTTATCTGGAAATACCGGCAGAATCACGAGTTTAGCCCCCGTCATCTCTGCAATTTTCTGACTCGCCGAGCGCGGCTGCCAGACTTCCTGGACGATCCATTCGGGCTTTTCCGCGCGCATCTTTGTGATCAGCGCAGAGATTTGCGAGGGACTCGGCGCGATGCCCGGCTTTGCTTCAACAGTCGCCATCTGTTCGAGCCCTAGCCAATCAAAGAGATAGACCATGGAGTCGTGATAAGCGACAATGCGCTTCTGCGCGCCAGACTTATCCGAAAAGCGCACACGAGCCTTTTCTATCATCTGATCTGCACGAGCCTTGAATGATTCATAGCGACTCTGATAGGTCGCGGCATTTGCCGGATCAAGCGCCGCAAGCTTGTCTGCAACGCCTTTTGCCACGCGCACGACACACGGCAAACTGTAGAGATAATGCGGATTTCCGAGCGCATGAATATCGCCCTGACTGCGGTCAACTTTCTGCTTGGGGACATTCATCGGCTGAATGAACTGCGAAGCATCCAGCGCACCGGAACCGCCGTCGAGCACCTTGTTATTGCGTGCGCCTTTCTGAACAGGCGGAAGCCAGCCGATTTCGAGCTCAAGCCCATTATAAACGAGCAAATCTGCCCGACTGAGCTTGAGAATATAATCCGGTCGCGGATCGACGAAATGCGGATCCTGCGTCGGAAGCGCCATCGTCTCGACCTGGACGAGCGGACCGCCAACTTCCTTAACAATCGCGCCAAGCGTCGAAAGTGTAGCCACCACGCGGACTTCGGCATAAGCACAAAGCGGCAGGCAGACAAATAACATCAAAAACACGATGCCTGCACAGCATTTTAGATGCAAGCTAGCCCACAAACGAGACAAACTATTGCTCTTTTTCATCCTTTAGCTCCTTATCTATTTGTTCCCTTTGAACCCACTTTACATAGGCAGAAACCGATACCAACACGAATACAAACATAAGTGAAACGGCGGTCTGAACAGGCCCGACCGGCATATCCAGCACAAAAGCCGCCACATAGCCGCAAAAGCCAGAGCAAGCCCCGATGCCAAGCGCGACAAAAAACATGACACGCAGATTTGGTGCGCATGCGCGAGCTGCGAGCGCAGGCAAGCACGAAAACGCAAAGACTGGGAGCGCCCCCATCACGCGCGTCGTGTATGCAATCGCCACGGTCAGAGCGATCAGGCGAATGGCATTAATCACGCGCACAGGGAGCCCCGCCACTTTTGCGGTCTGCGGCCAGAACGCAGACGCTTCAAGCCCGCGATGAAACACCGCAAACAAAACGAGCATCACCGAGGCAAGGACAGCAAGACCCACAAAATCTTCATGCGCGACGAGAACGGCATTACCAATCAGCAACTGCTGAACATCCGAAAGTTCGTGCACAATCTGCGTGCCAATCAGAACTGTCGCGGCAGCACCGAACAGATACAAGACCGCCAAAATCGCTTCTGGACTGCGAGAACGGCGCACCCAGATGTTCGCAACCGCCATCACAGCAATCGTGAACAAGATGCTGAACACGCCTGGCGAGAGCATCGCGACAAGCGGTGAAGCCGTCGCGGCCTCAAGGTCTTGCGCGTGATCATGCATGCTTGAAGCCCCAGCCCCAGCAAGCCCCGTCAGCCAGAATGCGAGCGCGACACCCGCGCTCGACACCTGAGCCGTCGTCACGCTCATGAACACAAGACGCCCCAACAGAATATAGATGCCAAGCGCCCCAAGGAGCGCACCGGCCATCCCACTGGCAAGCGCCGCTTCGCCAAAAAAGTCCCAGCTCTCAAAGAAAAGCCCGATGCGTTCCATCACTTCTTCTCCTTTTTGACCTCAGACTGCACAATCTTGCCTTGGTCAAAGCGCAAAATATGCGTCGCCAAATCCTCAAGCACATCCAGATGATGTGTAATCGCGAGGACCGAAGCCTGAGTATTTTCAACGGCTTCGGCCATTTTCTGATACGCCATCACGGCGTGCTTCGGATCCATCGCAGACGCCGCCTCATCCAGAAAGACCAGCTTTGGCCGGCTAATCAGAGCCTGCGCCATCAGAACGCGCTGGCGTTCCCCTGGCGAAATCTCCCCGACCTGCCGGTTCTTGAGATCCTCCAATTCAAATGACGAAAGGACTTCAGACAGCGCTGATCGCTGCCCCCTTCGATAGAACGGCTTAAACCAAGTCTGGCACCGGTCCAGCCCGATGCACACTACATCACAGACACGCGCCGGCGCAGCGAAAAGCTCATCCGACAGCTGCGCCACATAGGCACACGAATCCGTGCGCACCACACGCCCATCCATCGGCTTCAAAAAACCGAGCAACGTCTTGAAAAGCGTCGTTTTTCCGCAACCATTCGGACCGGCAACCGCCCAGAATTCTCCGGGTTTTACTTCCCAATCCAGCGGTTCCGAAAGCGGCTCACCATAGCCAAACGTCAGCGCCTTGCATGTCAGACAAGCTTCACTCATACCAAGCCTCCCAGACTCGTCCCAATCTCACTCATGATCGTGATGGTGTTCCTCACCTTCGAGTTCCAGCACGGCATGATCCTCCACAAGATCCGCAAAATCGATATCCTCCGACGAAGCCGCGATTTCGTTGAAAAACGATCCGTCAAGTTCAAGCGACATCTCGACGTGCGTATGCTCCGCTGTGGACCTGTCTATCGTCATGACGAGCGGATGGCTCATCACGAGCGCCTCACGGTGCAGCTCCGTGCCGTGATAATGCTCATTTTTCAGCGAAATATCTTTGCCCTGAGTGACATTGACCGCTTCCACGCCGAACGTGTCGAAAGTGACCTGAACCTCGCTGATCGAGCCGTAATCGAGATCACCCTCGGCAAATTCCTCCAGTTCGACCGTTTTATTGAACGCATCGAGCGTGATTGTCTTATCAACCGCAAGGCTCAATGCATCGGTCGCGGTCACTGTACCGCCGCCAAGCTCCGCCTTAATCTCATCAAACGACTTGGTATCGTTCGATCCCTTGATGTGGCAATGGTTGGCATGGCAGTTCTCATAAGGCTCCGGCGGATTGGCCGGATCAAACGCCACATCCGCTCCGCCGCTCGCAGTCTTCGAGATGATCTTGACCTCCGAAAGATGCAGCGTCATGCTTTTCAGCGAGATTACGTCTTGATTTTCCGCCACAAAATTGCCGTTTTTCAACGCAGCATCCGCCACTTCAAGCCGAGCCGCCAAGCAGAATTCAGCCGTCGTCCCCGCCGCACCCTCACTGCCAGCACAGCCTGCCGCAAATGCCGAAAGTGAAAGAATAAGTGCAGAACCGATTGTATGTAATGCTTTCATTTTTTACTCCTAATGAGATTTTCTTTGTTTTTTGAAAAAATTTTTATGTCAGGGGGGAAGCCTCCCCCCTCGCCGCTATGTGCTCGCCTGGCGGGACGTGTCACGTCTCCGCCAGTCTGCGCGCATACGCGGCTCCCCCCTCTCGCAGTGCCCCAAAAAGTCGTTAATAACTGTGGGCAGGATGCGTCCCTGCAGTGAACTCAAGCGCAAGCATGAGCGCATAAATGGGGTCACTCTGCCATTTGGGAATATCAATCGAAGCCTGTGCCCGAAGCCGCGAAAAATGCGACGGCGACCATGTGACC
>JAFZFY010000157.1 GCA_017555665.1 Pseudomonadota bacterium
ATGCAGAGACGTGTCGTGACACGTCTCTAGCGCGGCGTATCTGCGCAGCAGATAGCCGCGAAAACGAGCCGTATGCGCCGATAGGCGCATAGGCGAGTTAGAGACGTTCCCAAGGGACGTCTCGCATAAAAAAAAGGCATATCTGTATTGCAGACATGCCTTTTAATCGTCGATGTTCTAGGCGTGATTAGTATGTGAAAGACGCCGTAAACATGAATTTTGTATAGTTCTTTGCAGGGCTGACGGTATCGAACCAGGGGAAACGTAGCGTCTTGTTATCGGCCGTTTTCCAAGGCTGTGTGCTGACCATGGAGAGTGCCAGCGCGACGTATTTGATGGGCACGTATGTGAATGCGAGCGAACCGCTGCTGTATTGCGAGTGACCGCGACCGACTTTGGCGTAGGGGCTGACGAATTCGTCGTCTTTTGTGATGGTACCGTTGTCGTAAGTCCAGCCGTCAGCAAAAGCGAGACCGACGGTCATGCCGAACTGTTTGATGAACTGATAGTTGATGGCGAACTGGTTTGCGAGTTCGATTTCTGTGAGTACACCGTCGATGGCGACTGCATGCGCGCCAAGGAGTTCTTCGCCGGTTGAACGCGAAAGGACATCAACATCGGACGGATCGAGAGCCGTGCTGGTGTATTTGTTGAAATTATGCCCATAAGTGATCGCATAGGCGAACGTGAATTTGTCGAGCGTGAAGCTGAGTGCAAGCGATGGTGCGATCGTCGTGTAGAGCTTCGTGTTGATGGAAGCCGTCGAGGTCGGGAGCGTAAAGGCAAGCGCGCCGTCAAAGCTGAATTTGAAATCGCCAGATTTGTAGCTCCAGATGTTGCGCGAGAACCCGATTTCGGAGTCAGCCCAGCGGAATTCGTACTGACCGTTCGTACCACCGGCTTTGCTCATCCACTGGCTGAACCCCGTTTGTGCGTAGATATCGACATCAATGACGGGAATCGTATAGGAGCCTGTGACGGCGAACTTAAAGCGAGAACGAATGCGCTTTGCATAATCGTGTTTGACGAAAGCGCCCAAACCGAGATCGAAACCGAGACTTGCGGAAACGCTCCAACTCTTGTCATCGTCGTCTTTTTTGTCTGTGTCTTTAACTTCGGCTTTGGCTTTATTATTATCGGCATCAGCAGACGGAGTGTCTGTTTTCACGATATGGTGAACTGAGGATGTGTCCTTATTGTCTGTATTGACAGCTTCCTGCGCCATGGCCGTGACGGGCAGGCTCAGGAAAGCCGCAAGTGCCATGAGTGTTGTGAGCCGTGTGTGCATTGTTGTAATCCTTATGTTTATGGCGCTGTCAATGAGATTTGCGTATGTTGTGCGACATGTGCGCCAAGCGCGCATCATGTGTTAGATACAGATTTGTATATATGACTTAGGCGTTTGTCAAGTAAATAGAAATATTATGCAAAACGGATGGGGGTTAAAAGAATTGATCTGCGCAAAATACAAATTTTTCACTTAGGTTTGAACAAAATTAAAGATCTGGTTTTAAAAAACGCTGTTCTGCGGTGAAATATCGGTATTTGATTCGCTGTAGGCGTGTCTCACAAGCGGAAAGGACGGGATGGGGGCGGGATTCAGCCCCAGTGCCTGCGGCTTGCGTTGCGGGGGAACAGCCGTCCAAAAGCGATCGAAGTTCAGCCCCAGTGCCTGCGGCTTGTGAGTTTGAGGTCATATCGGCCCTCCCAGGCGGGAGGGCGTGTTGATTCGCAGGCAGATGCGAGATCAGATTTTGACGCTGTAGACGAAGCTGGTTTTGGGCTTGCGAAGCATTCTGTCGCGAATCATCGCGAGGGGCGCTGTGGCGTTCGTGACATGCTGATCCTGGAGTTTGAGGAGCGCGTCTTTGTCGCCTTTTGATTTGATCTGTGCGATCGCGGTCATGATGCGATGGACGGAGTCGGGCATCTTTTCATAGTGAATTGTGAACGCGCCTTTGTCAGAGCCGTTTGCCGCGGTCGCATCGGGATCGAATGTGAGCGCGCCGTCTTCCATGAGCATGCCGACTTGAATGGCTGCGAGCTGCGGGTATGGCTGGATTTTTCCGCTGGCCGAGGTCATGCCCTGCGAGATCTGCCCAAATGCCCAGTAGATGGCATAAGCATAGCTGTTGTCGGCCATTTCCTGCGTGATGACGTTTTTCTGAACGAGGTATGGGAGATACCAGAGCGAAGCGGTCTGTGCCTTGAATTCTTCAGCCATAGACGCGAGGTTTCCGCCGAAGATGTCGTCATCGACCTTTCCATTGACCTGATATTCGTGTGCGGGGCCGAGATTATGCGCGGCTTCGTGCAGAATGGTGCTGAGGAGCTCGGGCATGGCACCGGCACTGAGATGTTTGATATCGTCATCGGTGAAGAAAGCGGAGGCGAGATGGATGCGTTCCTTGAGGCTATCGTCATCGGTGTAGAGGTTGCTCATGGCAACGGTGCGGCCTCGGCCTTCGTTTGCGACGGGGCCCCAGTTGGGGAGCGATTGTCCGATGGTGGCACCGAAGCCATCACGGTCATCGCCGCTGTTTGTCACGATGTCGATGAAATCCGGGAGATGGAAGCTGACCGATCGTTTTTGATAGGGTTCGCCGGCGAGTGTGGCGAGCTGTTCTTCCATATCCTGCTGGAGCGGGGAGATTTTTTCCTGCCACTGGAGGGCATCGGGATTGATACGGGCGAATGTGAGGTGGAAACCGGCTTTGCGCGAGCAGGGTTCCCAATAGGTCTCGTCGGGTGCGCATCGGACGTACCATGCAGAATTCGTCGAATTCATGGCAGCCCAGGCCTCGTCAGCGGGATCCCAATTGTTCGTGATAAACGCTTCGGCTGCGGCAGTCAGGTATTTTCGGAGGGCCTCTTCTTTGGGGACATTTTCGAGCGTTGAAGCGGCTTCTTTGAGTGCGTCGCTGACGGCTTTCATCTCATCTTTGAAGTACTCGGTATAGGGAACAGCCTTAAAGGCATCGCCATCCGTGATGACGGCCGTGAACGGCGTGAGGAGATCTTGGGCATTCGGCTGGGCATCCAGTTTGGCGCAGAAATTTTCGTCGTTCTGCAGGTCTGCGGGATAGACGCCGACGGGGATCGTTTCGTTGGCGGCACGACATTCGGCATCGTGTTTCATCTTGGGGCTTCCGGCTTCGACACCCCAGTTTCTGCGCGCCATGCTTCGCGAGAGGATGTCGTCTTCGGGGATGAGCGCAAGAGCCTTGTCGAGACCGACTTGCCGTGTATAGAGCGCGTCGATGGCATTCCCGACTTTGAGCATGGCCTGGACAAAGCGTTTTTCATCATCCGAGCTGTTTGAGAAATCGGAAGCGACGAGGGTCGCCGCGCCTTGGTCGAGTTCTTCAGCGACTTTGAGAATGCGCGCGCGTTCCTTTTCATTTTCGATGGTTTTGCCCATCAGGGGGTCTTTCATGACCTCTACCATGCGCTTGTATGTCTCGATGAATTCTGGGGTGAACTGTCCGTCCTCGCCTTTCCATGTGAACGAGTCGGAGGATGGATAGAAGTTCAGCCGTGTGAGAAGCTCGGGGCGCAGGTTTTGGTTTGGGGTCGCTTCGGAGATCCAGAATATAGGAAGATTGAGGCGTACTGCGGCGCGGTTGAAGTCGAGCCTGTCAAGCTGGTCGAGCGTGTTGGCCTGTGTTTCGGCATTCTGTGCATCCGTGGCATTGTTCACGTTCATGTCCTTTTTGCATGCGGTGACAGAGAGGAGCAGTGCGGCTGCAAGCGCAACCCCGAATTTCAATGAATTTTTCATGATCTTGTCCGTTATGTGGCTTTGTGATACGCCGTGCCGGCATCAGTGTTTTGGTGCCTTCCATCGTGGATCGCCAGGGCGAATGACCTCTCCGATCGGTTTTGGTGGCCGGAGGTTCAGGAACATCTGCACGATGAAACGGCCCGTGTTGGGGGCAAAGAAGACGCGTTTTTTCTGGAAGCCGATCTTGTGGAAGCAGTTCAGAGCACGCTTGTTGTTGGCGTAAGTTTCAAGAATCACTCGCCCTATGCCCTGAGTGGCGAGGATGGTGGTGAATTGCTTGATCGCCTCATAGCCGTAACCGTGGCCCCAGCATGCGGGATCCGCGATCACGATGCCCAATGTGCACTGGCATGTCCTCTCTACGTAATCCCTTGCCGTGATCGTTCCGACAGATTCCCCGTTTACGACAATGATCCTTTCCAAAATCTCGCCTTCATTCTGGGCGAGCATTCGGCCATAGGCGTAATCGTTGAGTGAGATTTCGTAGTGTGAATCGTCAGCCCAGTAGACGACTTCATCAAGGAAGCGTTTTTCGTAGAAGTGCGCGTAATCTTCAAAGGTCGGGATTTTAAGTGAGACTGGGGACATGGCGCGGCGCGTTGCCCAGCGTTCGGGGCGAATTGAGGGGATGAGGTGTTCGGAAAGCGGCAGACATATGGGTCTATATGCTTTCCGGACAATGAAATAAAACTAGAAAGCGATCTGTCGAGGCGCACGCGGGAACGGGATGACATCGCGGATATTGTCGATGCCTGTGGCGTACATGATGGCGCGCTCGAAGCCGAGACCGAAGCCTGCGTGCGGGACTGTGCCATAGCGGCGCAGGTCGCGATACCACCAGTAGTCTTCCTTGACCATGCCGAGTTCTTCCATACGGCGGTCAAAGTAATCGAGCCTTTCTTCGCGCTGGCTTCCGCCGATCATTTCGCCGATGCCTGGGACGAGGACATCCATCGCGGCGACGGTCTTGTTATCGTCGTTCATGCGCATATAGAAGGCTTTGATCTCTTTCGGATAATTGATGACAGCGACCGGGCCGCCGACGATTTTTTCGGTCAGTGCGCGCTCGTGTTCGGTCTGCATATCCATGCCCCAGAACACGTCGAAATCGAATTTCTGATCGAGTTTCTGGAGACGTTCGACGGCTTCGGTGTAATCCATGACCGTGAGGTTTGATTTGACGAGCGATTCGAGCCTGCGGATGCAGTCTTTATCGACGCGCTGCTGGAAGAATTCCATATCGTCGGCGCGTTCGTCGAGGACAGCTTTAAAGATGTGCTGGATGAATGCCCAGGCGAGTTCTGCATCGTCGTGTAGATCAGCGAAAGCGATCTCAGGCTCGATCATCCAGAATTCGGAGAGGTGACGGCGCGTGTTTGAATTCTCGGCGCGGAAAGTCGGTCCGAACGTATAGACGCGCGTGAGCGCGGTGGCATAGGTCTCGACATTGAGCTGTCCGGAGACGGTCAGATGCGCGGGTTTTCCAAAGAAATCCTGGCTGTAATCGATGTCGCCGTTTTCGAGTCTCGGCATATTGGCAAAGTCGAGTGTGGAGACGCGGAACATGTCGCCAGCGCCTTCGCAGTCACTGCCGGTGATGAGCGGCGTGTGGATCCAGTAAAACTGGCGTTCATTGAAGAACTGGTGCACGGCCATCGAGAGCGTGTGTCGGATGCGAGCTACGGCGCCAAAGAGGTTTGTGCGTGGGCGCAGGTGCGCGACTTCGCGCAAAAACTCGCGGGTGTGCGGCTTGGGCTGGATCGGATAGGAATTGGGGTCATCGACCCATCCGACGACCTCGACTTTATCTGCAATGACTTCGTGCGCCTGTTTGCCGCCTTCGGAGGCAACGAGCTTGCCCGTGATGCGGACCGCGCAGCCGCACGTGATGCGGGTCACGTCGGAGGCATAATTATCGAGCGTATCATTGGCGACGATCTGAAGCGTGGCAAAGCAGGTGCCGTCGCTGACGTTGATGAATGAAAAAGCTTTGGAGTTGCGAATCGTGCGCACCCAGCCTTCGATGACGACGTTTTCGCCAATGGCGATGCGTCCGGCCTGGATGTCTTTGATCATGGTGGCTTGACTGGACATGGATTCTCCCGGAAATAACGAGCTTCGAAATTAAAGCCCTGTCTTGAAGCGGCGTTTTTTACACCATGAAGATGCTTTTTTTCAAGGATATGTATGCAGATGTGGGCGAGTGACATAAAGAAAGTGCCGCGTATGCCGTAGGCATAGCGGCACGCGCGTGCCGTATGCGCCGCAGGCGCATAGGCAACGCCCTGTCAGTGACCGACATAGAGGAATTTGAAAGATTCCGGGCTCTGGATGGTCTGTTGCGCGGTCGTGCGGACGGAATCGGCAACGCCGGTAACGCCGTCTTTGAGCAGCGAGGACAGGATCGCGTCGGTGTCTTTTTTGGGGTAGATGAGCGTGTGCTTGCCCGTGAGACCGGCTTGTGTCTTGAGTTCGGCGATGGCTGCCTGCATGCCGCCGAGTTCGTCGATAAGGCCGAGCGATTTGGCTTCACGGCCGGTCCACACGCGTCCGTCTGCGAGCTGTGTGACCTTGTCTTTGGGGATTTGGCGTGATTCGGAGACGTGTGTCACGAACTGGTCGAGGATTTCGAGACCGAGCGCAGTGAAATAGGCGTTATCTGTCTCGTTGAACTCGCGGTATGGCGAACCCGAGTCTTTGAGATCGCCGGTCTTGACTGTGTGGACCTTGACTTTGATGATTTCCATGAGGTCTTTGAATTCCATGACCTGCGAGATGACGCCAATGGATCCGGTGAGCGTGCCGGGATTGGCGAAGATCTTGGGGCCAGCGCATGCGACGTAGTAGCCGCCGGAGGCAGCCATGTCGCCCATCGAGATGACGACGGGCTTTTCGATACTTTTGATGGCTTCGACCATTTCCTGGCTTGCGGAGACGGATCCACCAGGCGAGTCGATACGGATGAGAATGGCTTGTATCTGCTCGTCGTCAGAAAAGTCCTGGATCGTGCGGACGGTCTGGTCGGCGCTCTCGATGGCGCCTTTGATCTCGACGACGCCGATGCCGTTTTCCGCGACGAGGTCGCCTGACACGAGGCTCGCCACTGCGCTCATGCATATCAGAAAGATGAGGAAGAAAAATGCGAGGATGCCGATGACGAGACCGATGGAGACTTTATCGCTTCGCGAGCTTTCCTGAGACGGCGTGCTGTTCTGGGCCGGCGTGTCGTTGATTTCGTTCACCTGTGTGCTCCTTGTGACTTGGATCTGCCGTGCCTGTGCGCGTGCCGGACGTGCTTTGACTGGGCGCGGATACAGAAAAAGAGACTCAAAGCGGTGAGTCTCTTCTTCTGCTCGTCATCTTCGACAGCCTTGTCGACGTTGAACATCCGTGTTCCTGACGAAATGCGTGGAATATCTGAGCCATCCGTGGCTCTGTGAACATCCGTGTTCGATATTCCGATGCGGCCGGATATGGAGGGAGGCCGCGAAGTTTTGCCATCCTTAGCTACGCGCTGAACGGCGTTTTGCTTGACCACTCAGTGCGAAAAGAGAAATACAATGGCGAGCCGTGATTTGCAAGAATAAAATTCAAATATTTTTAACGATCATTGAATAAAATTAGATAAATTTTGACAAACTACGGGCGTTATTCTATCAAACCACAGTGCGGTGTTGGCGAGATCTAGCTTGAGGCGTTGATATCGATCGGTGCATTGAAATCGATTCTCCCATAAGCCTCTTTGAGTTTCTCGCTTTTTGCGAGGAAGATGCCCTCTTGGACAGCGTCGAGTGCTTCCTGCCATCTCTTTGCATCCCAGAGCTCGACATGTCCGCGCTGGCCGACCCATACGACATCTTTTTCGAGCGCGGCAAATTTCTTCAGGGACGCGACATTGATGCGTCCTTGCGCGTCGAGCTGGCATTCGAGTGAATTGGCACCGAAGAAGCGGTCGAGGAGGTCTGCGTCATCGCCAGGAAGCGCGCAGTATCTGCGCTGAAAATCGTCGAATCCCTCTTTGGAGAACACGAAAAGCTGGCTCGAAAGGCCGTAAGTCACGACGAGTTCTTCTCCGGTATAGTCTTCGCGCACACCAAGCAGAGCTTCCCTGAATTTTTTGGGAACTGCCACACGTCCTTTAGAATCAAGGGTGTGCTCGTATGTGCCGCGGAAAAAGACTGCCAAGATACCCACCTGTTCAAAAATGGGAAAATTCCCCACCTGTCACCACCTAATATGCCTTCATCCCCACCTGGATGTCAATATGGCTCTTTGGAAAGGCAAATTTTCGTGGTTTGGAAATTATCGCAATGGTGATATTTTATGCGAACAATATCTTGTTGCGGTGCAAATTGTTCGATGTTGAAACCACTTTGTTGATAAAAATTAATTCAATGCGCGGCGCGTAAAAAAAAAACGTTCTGGCTGATGGGATGCCGTCGTATCCGTCTTGAGGTGTTTCGGCACGGGAAGTGATACGCAAATCGCCTGAAATACATGGGATAGCGTTTCGCTTCAGCGGTGGGGACGGGTGGGGAAAATGCCCATAGGCAAACGTGGGGAAAATGCCCATAGGCAAACGTGGGGATGATTCCCATGGATAAACGTGGGGAACTGCGCGGGATCGCAGATACTATCTGAGGAGACCATGATTCCCATGGATAAACGTAGGGAACACGCCTGCGGGCAAACGTGGGGATGATTCCCATGAGGATCTGATTATGTGGGCCGGCCTATCTCGCTATGGCTCGATATGGCCGGCGGCGCGCGTCTATGGGGCATCTGTCGGATGCCCCATACGTCGCGCGAAATGCGCTTACAGGCCCGATATGGTCTCGATCGTCAGCGGGGGCATGGCGAAACGCACGGTCGTGTAGATCGCAAAAAAAGTGAAAAAAAGGATACCCGTGAGGACCGGCAGGAGGCGGCGCACGTGCCGGTTATCGATCCTTCGGGTACCGATAGCCATCACGCCAGCCGAGAGCATGGCGCTCGCGATGCCCAGGCATAAGATCGCCGGCTGTATGAGTATCATCAGGCCGAACGGTGTCACGCGTTATTCCTCCGGTTGCAGGTTGCGAAGACTGAAATCGTTCAATTCTTCGGCTGAAAGTTTGTCTGTTTTTTCGAGGATCTGTCCGTCCTGGTTGATTCGGCTGGTGACCGTGAATCTGTCGGTATCTGCATCGTGGGCGACATGCATCGCGCGACACAGCACGGGGGTTTTGCCCTCAAGACGGTACTCGGCGAGCTCGTATTCGGCAGCACTGATGTGCGTGCTGAATTCGAGCGACTGTGATTCGGGGTGGAGGATCGGGGCGCCAAGTTTTGAAAAATCCGGAATCTCCTCAAACGCGCCGGAATTGCTGTTCCAGAGCCATGCGCGGTAATAGGTGTTGTGCATGCCGATGGACGTGGGGATGAGGATGTCCTGTATGTTGTCGAAATTGAGGTCCAGAAGCTGGATGCAGACCTTTGAATCTTGGTTGCCCATCAGATCGACTTCGCTTGAGAATACGCGGTATGGCTTGTTGTCCTTGAGGAGGTAGACAGTGGCTTGTGCCGCCTCGCAATGGGTCATGACCATCGGGCCAGTCTTGGAAAGCTCGTATGTCATATCAGCATCTTCGGGCGTATCCTGAATGTCTGCCGTGGCATTGTGCTGCTCGGCGTCTGGCGTGCGCGTGTTCTCCGGCGTATCCTGGCTGTCTGGTTGTTCGGTCTGCTGAGGTGTTTTGGGCGCTTCTGGTGTGACGGGCGGATTGCATCCGGTCAGGGCTGCGACGGTCCATAGCGCGGATGCTGCGGCTGTGAATGACAAGGAGCGAGCGATCATGTGCGTATCCTTAAACAAATACAAATGATATTGGGGATGGCAAGCGCCAGACCTGGGGATGCCTGCCATTGTTTGATTTTATGACAATTCGTGCATCCGGGCAAGTGGGCACGGGGGGTTGCCGCGGCCTGGCGGTTACTGTTCAGCCCGCAGGTGTTTTCTGAAGTATCGTGGGCATTGCGGGACAGGCAGTAGGCAGTAGATGGTAGGCGGTAGAATGCTTCATAATATTTTAGGTCTGAGGAAATATAATTTATGACTGCACATGGGCGCGATAAGCGTTGCAACGCTCATGATTAGAGGGCGGCTGAACTGTAACGTCTGGCGTGCTTTCGCCCATAGGCGTTATCTGCATTTTTGGGGGACTGCTTTGCAGGCAATAGGCCGTGATAAGCAGTCCAAGTTGGCTCGTAACCGGGCAGGCGATTCATGAACCACGCGTCCGGTCATGCATCACAAGTTTGGTGGTGATGAGCCGGACGCGTTCGTGAATGCACGCGTCCGTGGGGTAGGGCGCGTGCAGGTGGGGGTAAGCGATTTGATTAGTGCGCGTCGCAGCCGTCAGCCCAGTCGCTGTTGGCGTTTGTATAGCCACTCATGCACGAGCAATCAGAATTCATGTGGAATATGCTGGAGAGGATGGATGTGGTGTAGCACTGACCGTAACAAGCTGTTTGGCCGGTTGGGCATCCAATGGTACATACACCATATATACATACATTGCCGCTTATACACTTGACACCACATGCGCCGCAATTATTGGGATCGTTTTGAAGGTATTCTGTCCTCACGCAGTTGATGCTTGCGGCTGTTGAACCACCGCAATTTACATAACCAGTATTACATGTGTATTGGCAAACGCCGGCAGTGCATGTGTTTGATGTGGCATTGGCAACAGGGTTATTGGCGCATGCGTAATTACATGCACCGCAATGATTGGCATCTGTGCCATTGATTTTCTTACAGGTGTTGGTGCCATTTACAACACACAGATCCGGCGTGCTACCTGAGCAGCTGTTCTGGACGCACTTGCCGCCGACACATGCTTTGCCTGTGCCACATATATTGTTGCACATGCCGCAGTTCTGGCTATCTGATTGAAGATTTGTTGTTTTAATGCAATTGATACTTGCTGCCGTTGCGCCATAACCACAATTTGTATAACCGCTATTGCATGTATATTGGCAAACGCCGGCAGTGCATGTGTTTGATGTAGCATTGGCTACTGGATTAGAGGAACACCTATAATTGCATGCACCGCAATGATCGGAATCTGTTCCATTAATATTCTTGCAGGTGTTGGTGCCACTCACTACACACAGATCAGGTGTTACCCCTGAGCAACTGTTAGTCACACACATACCGCCTATGCAGGCTTTGCCTGCACTGCATGCATTTCCGCATGAACCACAGTTTTGACCATCCGTTTGTAAGTCTGTTGTTTTGATACAATTGATGCTTGCGGCTGTGTTGCCACCACAGTTTGTATAACCGCTATTACATGTGTATTGGCAAACACCGGCAGAGCATGTGTTTGATGTGGCATTGGCAACAGGGTTATTGGCGCATGCGTAATTACATGCGCCGCAATGCGCGGCATCTGTACCACTAACTCTTTTGCAAACATTCTGACCACCAACAACACATAGATCCGGCGTGCTTCCCGAACAGCTGTTCTGAACGCATTTGCCGCCGACACATGCTTTTCCAGTTCCGCATTTATTTCCGCATGCACCACAGTTCTGACCATCCGTTTGCAAGTCTGTTGTTTTAATACAATTGATGCTTGCTGCTGTTACGCCGCCGCAATTTGTATATCCTGAGTTGCATGTGTATTGGCATACACCATCTTTGCATGTGCTTGATGTTGCATTGGTCGCTGGATTATAGGCGCATTTATAATTGCATGCGCCGCAATGATCTGCATCATTGCTTCTGGTGTTTTTGCAAACATTTTGACCGTTTACAACACACAGATCCGGCGTGCTCCCCGAACAGCTGTTCTGAACGCATTTACCGCCGACACATGCTTTGCCTGTGCCACAAACATTTCCGCATGAACCGCAGTTTTGACCATCCGTCTGTAAGTCTGTGGTCTTGATGCAATTAATGCTTGCGGCTGTTGAACCACCGCAATTTACATAACCGCTATTACATGTGTATTGGCAAACACCGGCAGAGCATGTGTTTGATGTGGCATTCGCAACAGGGTTATTGGCACACGAATAATTGCATGCACCGCAATGTGCCGCATCATTGCTTCTGGTGTTTTTGCAAACATTTTGACCGCTAACAACACATAGATCCGGTGTGCTTCCCGAACAGCTGTTTGGTACGCATTTACCTGCGACACATGCTTCACCTGTATAACATTGTTTGCCGCATGTGCCGCAGTTCTGGCTATCTGATTGGAGATTGGTTGTTTTAATGCAATTGATGCTTGCTGCTGTCACGCCACCACAATTTGTATATCCTGTGTTGCATGTATATTGGCAGATTCCATCTTTGCATGTGTTTGATGTGGCATTTGCAACAGGGTTATTGGCACATTCATAATTGCATGCACCGCAGTGTGCTTTATCCGTGCTATGCGTGTTTTTGCAGACGTTCTGACCGCCCACTACACACAGATCCGGCGTACTCCCTGAACAGCTGTTCTGAACGCATTTACCGCCGACACATGCTTTGCCTGTGCCACAAACATTTCCGCATGAACCACAGTTCTGACCATTCGTTTGCAAGTCTGTGGTTTTAATGCAATTGATGCTTGCAGCAGTGTTGCCACCACAATTTGTATAACCGCTATCGCATGTATATTGGCAGACACCATCTCTGCATGTGTTTGACGATGCATTGGTCGCTGGGTTATTGGCACACGAATAATTGCATGCACCGCAATGTGAAGCATCGTTGCCGCTGACTTTTTTGCAGACATTCTGGCCACCCACTACACATAGATCCGGTGTGCTACCTGAGCAGCTGTTAGGTACGCATTTGCCATAAACACATGCTTTGCCTGTGCCGCATACATTACCACAAGAACCGCAGTTCTGGCTATCTGACTGAAGGTTTGTTGTTTTAATACAGTTGATGCTTGCTGCCGTTGTGCCGTAACCACAGTTTGTATAACCGCTGTCGCATGTGTATTGACAAACACCTGCCTTGCAAGTGTTTGATGTGGCATTTGCAACAGGGTTATTGGCACATGCATAATTGCACGCACCGCAGTGAGCGGCATCATTGCTTTTTGTGTTTTTGCAGACGTTCTGACCGCCAACAACACATAAATCGGGACTAGCGCCCGAACAGCTGTTCTGAACACATTTGCCGCCGACACATGCTTCGCCTGCACCGCAGACTTTGCCACAAGTACCACAATTTTGACCATCCGTTTGCATATCTGTTGTTTTGATGCATCGAATGCTTGATGCTGTGACGCCACCGCAATTTGTGTAACCGCTGTCGCATGTGTACTGACAAACACCAGCCTTGCAAGTGCTTGATGAGGCGTTTGTTGCCGGGTTATTGGCACATGCATAATTGCATGCGCCACAGTTAGCTGCATCATTGCTTTTTGTGTTTTTGCAGACATTCTTTCCATCGACAACACATAGATCGGGATTTGTACCCGAACAGCTGTTCTGGACGCATTTGCCGCCGGCACATGCTTTGCCCGCACCACATACGTTGCCGCATGAACCACAATTTTGACCATCCGTTTGTAAGTCTGTGGTTTTGATGCAATTGATGCTCGCTGCTGTCACGCCGCCGCAATTTGTATAACCGCTGTTGCATGTATATTGACAGACACCCTCTTTGCAGGTGTTTGATGAAGCATTGGTCGCCGGATTGTTTGCACAGACATGACCGCATGCGCCGCAGTTTTCTGCATCGGTTCCTTTCGTATTTTTACAAACATTCTGACCTTCTACAACACAGAGGTCAGGCTTGTCTCCTTTGCAACTATTTTGCACACAAACGCCTTCAGCACAGGCTTCGCCTGATTGGCATGCGATATTGCATCCACCGCAATGATTCTGATCAGTTAGAAAATCTTCGTCTTTAACACAAATAATACTTTCAGCCGACGTGCTGTTACCGCATTGCGTATAGCCAGGCTTGCATTCATATTGGCAAACACCGTTCAGGCATACAGATGATGTCGCAGTCAATGTCGGATTGTTTGCACATACATAATTGCATGCACCGCAATGTTCCACGTCGTCTGATTTGACATTGCGGCATTCGTTACTCTTACTTCCGTCCTCATGAGTGATTTCGCAGAGGTCTGGCTGCTCACCAGAACATGTATTTTGCAAACAAGTTCCACCTACGCAGACTTTGCCTCCTTCGCACTTCGTGCCTTCCGATTCACATGAATTGATCGTCCCTGTTGCGCCGCAATACTCATTGTCTGTCATCGGATCGCGACAGAGGCCGCCGCATTTCACCTGAGAGCCAATGCAGGCTGCAAGGCATTTGCCGTCTTCGAGGGCATAGCCTGCATCCGCATCGCATTGGGTGGCGATACATGCGCCTTCCGCGCATTCGCCTGATACCCAGCCTGGTATTTTGAGGCTGCAGTTGTAGCCATGAGAACCGCAATTCTCAACATCATCCGGTTCACATGTCTTTTTGCTTGTTTCCAGATTCACATACGGGTGTTCGCCTGCACTGCATTCGAGTGCGACGCATTTGCCGTCCTTCAGCTCATATCCCGATTGACAGGACTCGATTACGCATTGTCCATTTTGGCAAATTCCCGATTCCCAGCCCGTGAATTTATGGCAGTCCGAAATTCTGACGCATTCCGGCCTTTTGCAGAAAAACGCCTGCTCCTCGGTCGAAAAATTACATAAAGCGTATTCCTGCGGGCACAGACTGTTCTCTTTCGCGCTGGGATAGGCAGAAAAGTCTGCATGACCTTCGATATATCCCAAAGTCATCTCGCCGCCGTTGCTGAAATAATCTTTGACCATGGAATATTTCATCAGCGGCATTTCTGGGTCGTATAATACCTTTCCAGAAGACGGCAACGCCGAGTAATCACAGTTCTTCGGGCGATATTCATTACCCTCTTTGACTAGGCATATCACATACGGCGGGTCTTCCAGGTCGTTGACAAAGATCTGCGGTGGGCAATGCTCGCCAGGCTTCTGGACCTCTTCAAGTGTGCATCCAAAGGAGGCACAACAGAGCGAGGCGAGTATCAGGCTGAGTGTGGGGCGTTTCATGGCATGCTCCTGTAGGGAATGAGGCTGGGGCTTTGGGTGTTGAAAATGGTGTTGTTGAAACCATTGGGCCTCGTTTGCCTTGACATATCGAAATCGTTGCGTGCAGTCGTGTGTCGTGCAGATGCTGCGATGACAGTACCTATCCGAAAACCTCTATTATAGAATATTGATATATACTGTGGCAAGTCTCTTGGGCTGGTCTCATGAAGCCCTGCGGCTGCTGTCGCGTCCCCTCATTTATGCGCGATTCAACGTGCATCGCACCTATGGGGCAGCGTGCCCGGATGGAGGGCAGTGCCACGTGGCGCGGCATGAAAAGCACGCCGTATGTCAATAGGCGTGCGAGCGCGGCGTATGCGAAGCATAGCCGCGCCCACCAAAACGCGTGTCCAAAAATCTTTTAACGATCGGGGAAATCATGTAAAACCCCTGCGGCTTTGACGGAGGGCTGTTATGTCGTACATCGTGCTTGCCAGAAAGTGGCGACCTCAAAAATTTGAAGATCTTGTTGGGCAGCAGCATATCGCGCACACGCTGAGAAACGCGATCGCTCAGAACCGTGTGGCGCATGCGTTCCTGTTCACGGGATCGCGCGGTGTGGGCAAGACATCGACGGCGAGGATTTTCGCGAAGGCGCTCAACTGCGAGCATGCGCCGTGTGACGAGCCGTGTAACGCGTGCAAGAATTGTCTGGCGATCACGGAAGGGAACTCGATGGATGTGATCGAGATCGACGGTGCTTCGAACCGAGGCATCAACGAGATCCGTGAGGTGCTGGAGGCCGTGCGGTACGCGCCGACGAGCGGCCGGTACAAGATTTATATCATCGACGAAGTGCACATGCTGACGACGGAGGCGTTCAACGCGCTCCTGAAGACGCTTGAGGAGCCGCCGCCGCATGTCGTCTTTATCTTTGCGACGACGGATCCGAACAAGATCCCGATCACGATCGTGAGCCGCTGTCAGCGATATGATTTCAAGCGCATCAGTTTGGACGATCTGGTCGCGCATCTCGGCAGGATCGCTTCGGCGGAAGGGATCGCTTTCGAGGAATCGGCGCTTCGGTTGATCGCGAGGACGGCGCGTGGTGGCGTGCGTGACGCGCTCAGCGCGATGGATCAGATTATTGCCTTTGCCGAGCAGCCGATCAGCGGGGAACGCGCGGCGGAAGTCCTCGGCGTTGCCAGCCGCGAGACGCTCATGCGCATGGCGGAATGCGTGATTCGGAAAGATGTCGCCGGTACGCTTGCCTGCATCGACAAGGTCGATCATTACGGGCAGAATCTGGCGCAGTTCGGCTTTGATCTGCTTGAGTTTTGGCGCGATGTCACGGTGCTCGCGGCTGTCCGTGGGGCAGATGCGCCGGTCGAGCTGAATGCCTCCGAACGCGATGCGGTGCGGGCCTGGCTGCCGCTCGTGAGCTTCGACAGCCTTCAGCGCATATTCCAGATCTGGTATCAGACGACGGAGACGCTGCCCAAAAGCCTGTCTCCCAGGATCGTTATGGAAATGGCGGCTGTGCGGATGTGCCAGGTCGAGACGGTCGTGCCTCTGGATGGCATCCTCCGGAAACTCGATGCCGTGACGAAAGCGGTTGCGGCGGGGACTGGCCTGACGCCTGATGCGCTTGCGCATGTGCAGGCATTTTTGAGCGATCGCGGGCTTTCCCTGGACGGCGAAAAAAAAAACTGAATGCTGATGCGGATCTGACGGCTTCGGTGCATTTCGCGTCGCCTGTCGCGCCCCAATCGATGCCCTCTGTGCCTCGTGTTGCGCCCGCTGCGCCGCCTCAACCGGCACCTTCCGCGGCTCGTGTTGCGCCCGCTGCGCCGTCCCCATCGATGCCCTCTGCTACTCGTGTTGCGCCCGCTGCGCCGCCTCAACCGGCACCTTCCGCG
>JAFZFY010000158.1 GCA_017555665.1 Pseudomonadota bacterium
AAACGCAACATCTCTCGTGATAAAGAAAACCGCATTTATCTTGCGGAACGCGGCAATTATGATGTTCAGAGAAGCATTGGCTTGCCTGTCAGAGTGGATGCAAACAAGGCGACCGCAAACTTTAAGAATGGCATTCTGAGAGTGATCCTTCCTAAAGCACCGGAAAATCAGCCCAAACAGATCGCCATCAATGCGTAATTTCAGCACCGCCTTCGGGCGGTCTGAGGTTTTCATTTCATTTAATTTCTTTATATAATCATAGGAGTCAGTGAGTATGTCAGACAAACAGGAACTGAATCGTTGTGAAAATTGTGAACTTGAACATAAAGATGAAAAAGCATCTCAGGAGGCTGTGAAAGTTCGCGCATGTCAGATTCATCCGGACTGCGATATTGAGGAAGCAAAAGAAGATTATGTGATCCGCATGGATATGCCGGGGCTTGATCCCGCAGGGATTGATGTCAAGCTTGACAAAGATATTCTCACGGTCGAAGCCAAAGCCGAGATCGAAGGGCTTGTGCCGCGCAGATATTACAGGCAGTTCAGAGTCATGCGCGGTCTGGATGCCGCAAAATGCCAAGCGGATTACAAGCTCGGCGTGTTGACATTGAAACTTGCCAAACCGCAGAGCGCGCAGCCGCAGCAGATTAAAATCGCATGTGAAGGGTAATGCTCCGCGCTTCACAGCATCATCACGGGATGCATGCGGATGTAGCGCGAGCGTATTTCAGCCCGAAAGACGCCAGCAGCGTCTTTGGGGCTCGAAATAGCGTGCGCCCCGGCGCGTATCGGCCAAAGGCCGATAGCGCGGGGAAAAACATGAAAATCGAGATTATAAATATTTGAATTAAAGGAATTATAAATATTTATAATCGATTGATATTATTTGCCAGCAAGCCAGTCAATTGCGTTCAGAAGGAGGATGCGGTTGTCAAGCTTGGTGTCGATATATCCGTTTTCGGATGTGAGCGAAAGCGCGAGGAAGTTCGTGCCGTCGCCAATAATCGCGCTGTCGCCGATGGCAACGATACGGCCCTGGCCGAAAGTGGCTGAAAGCGCAAACACATCGCTCGTTTTGGTATCATTGAGAAGCGGCTTGACTTTCGAGGTATCGACGATTTGAAAGTTTGCTGCGCCGTACAAGCCTGTTGAGCGTAACTCGCCAGCGCGGTTTTTGACGATGCTGGGCTCTGCGCCGTCCGCGACTTTCGTCGTGCTGTTGTTCATCGAGCCCGGTAGGACATAGAAGCCGAACGGGTTGGACTCTTTGGATGTGGCATCCGGCATGGCCGCGAGCATCTCGTTGATTGCGCGCACGGAATCGTAGCCGTTGCCGTCGCGGTCAGCGCCCTCGTGATCGGAGATGAGCATGAGGCTGCCGCCATTTTTGACGAATTCATAGACGGCTTTGGCTTCGTCTGCGCTGATTTTCGCGCTCGGTTCCGGAATGACGAGGATGCCGTAATTGGACAAATCCTGCGGATTTTGGCTGTCGTTATAAGTAAACGCGCGGTCTTCGGGAAGCGTCTCGAGGATATAGTCGCGTGTGTTGAGCAGATCGAGGCCAAACGAGGACAGCGAGCCGTGCCAGTCATTTTCTTTCTGCGGGACGCTCGGATAGGGATGGCGGCCGGTGACATCGATGATCCAGTCCACGGCACCGGCGATCTGGTGATGCGCGTTGTCGAACAGGATGCGTTTGACTTGCGGTGGCAGTACACACTGAGAAATACCGGCATGCAGGCAGTCGGGATCTTCGCAGTCGGCAAGACCGTCACCGTCGTTATCTTGACCATCCGCGCAGTCAGGGCCGAGTTCCCAGTGTGCCGCTTTGTCTGCACAGACGGTCACGCGCCAGTTCTTAAAGCATGAGGGATCCTCGCAGTCGGTCAGGCCGTTCGTTCTGTTCTTGTAATTCTTTTGCAGGATATCGCTGGTCTTGTTGTCGATGTTGTCGGAGCATGCCTTGTCGGTATTTTCCGTGCCTTGGCAGTACTGGACGATGGGAGACTGCGTGCAGATGTTATTCTTGCAGTCGAACCAGGATGCTTCGCTGCCGTCCTTGTTCTGCGTGTGAAAATCGTTGATTCCGTTTGAGCATTGGGCATCCGTGTTTTCGGCATCCGGCATGGGTGCCTGCAGGCCGAGGTCGGCTTTTCCGCAAAAGACAGCGGCGATCTTGCAGTCATCCGTGCATCCGAGCCGTCCATAAGGCCTTGAGGGATCGACGCTTGCGCATGTCGCGTCTCCAAAATCCTCGCCATCGCATTCTTCGGAGCCGTTCTTGATCTTGTCGCCGCATACGCTTTGGGTGGTAGATCTGCATGACGCGACTGTATCGATCTTGCAGTCTGTGGTGCATGCGAGCGTGCCGCTGCTGAGGCCGAAAAATTCACAGGTGAGGCTGCCAAAATCTTGGCCGTCGCATTGTTCGGTGTCGCTTTTGATGCCGTCGCCACAAGTGTTCTGGGTGCCGCTATTACATTGTGACCAATCGAGGGTGCAATGATCTGTGCAAACGAGCGCGCCGTTGCTAAAGCCAAGTGTGGCGCATGTCGTGCCGCTAAAGTCGTTGCCGTCGCATTGTTCGGAGCCGTTTCGGATATGATCTCCGCAAAAGCCCTGACTCGGGGCGTTGCTGCAATAGGTGTCGATGAGCTTGCATTCTCGGCTACACAGCAACTGGCCGCTGGTCATGCCGAATGTGGCGCAAGTTGTCGTTCCGAAATCCAGACCATCACACTGTTCGCCGGGATCAAGTATGCCGTTGCCGCACTCATCTTTTTCGCTGCAACCGATACTCAGGGCGAACACACTCAAGACCAATAGGAATTTACACGGTGCTTTCATTTTCTCTCCCAGAAAAAAATACCCAATCCAAATAAGGCATCTGGTACTTTTGCCCCTATGAGCCATAACCATGCATGCCATATCTCAACTGAAGGTTGCTTATAAGCATTTCCCTCTGAGAATTTCGATACTACCAAAATGAGATAAGAGTTGCAACGCCTATGGGATGCAAGTGTACCCTTGGGGCGCGACGCGCGTAACGCCGGGGGTTACAGAATTGCTCCTAAATCTGCTTCCGGGCACATCAAGATACGGAAAAGCCCCCAGGTCCTCATGCGATGGGCTGGGGGCGGCGCAAAGGCTGCGCGTGGGGGGCTGATTGCATGTCACTGCTGTAGAACAGAAATCTATTTATGATTCAGGTTTATATTGGATGCGATCAAAGAGCATCAGGGCTTCAATCGCGGGCATGATCTGCATATCTTTGGGAATCCGATAGATGGCATCGCGGATATCACGCTCGGTTTCGAGGTAGGCGACTTCATGGATGATTGGCGACCAGTGATGCGTCTTGAGCGTGTAGCTGGGAATGG
>JAFZFY010000159.1 GCA_017555665.1 Pseudomonadota bacterium
GTATTTGCCGAAGGCAAATAGCGGCCGGCCAGAGGGCGTATGGGCGCATGCGCCCATAGCCCGGAGGGCGACGCGTATCGAGCCATCTGGCGAGATAGCGGCGCGAAAATATAAAAAAAACCGCCATAAGGCGGTTTTTTATAGATTTGAAATCTTTGGTATGGCTTAACCCAACGAGAACGCTGCGACCATATCTGTATCGACGGCCCAGTCACCATCAAGTTTCTGATTGAGGATGATGACGACGCGTTTGCTGTCCGGGGTCCAGTAGGCATTTTTAATGCTGACGGCAGCGATCTTGGATTTGTTTGGTGAGCTGAAGAGCGGGGCGTAACCGAGTGTCATGGACTGATCGCCAGCGGAGAGGGTGAGCTGGAGGTTTTCGCCGATGACCATGCCGCCGAGCTGATAGCCAGCGGGTGCGGCCATGCCGGAGACGTAATTCTGCTGAATGCCGTAGACGGAGACTTCTTTGGAAGCGAGTGCTTTCTCGAGGGAGACGTTCGTGAGCGGATAGACGAGGGTCGGCCCCTGACCGCCAACTTTGTATATGACGAGCGATTTACCGGCGAGTTTGCTTCCCTGAACAATTGCGTAGAAATCGGGGTTGAAGCCGAAACCTACGAATTCCATGGTGATCTGATCGGTATCTTGCGCGGAGGCTTCCGTCGGAACCTGTGAGACTGTGACGAAAGCAGCGCATGCGAGACAAGCGGCGATTGCGAGAGCGCGAAATCCTTTGAACATAATGACCTCCTCATTGCGCCGTGATTGGCTGACGGGTATTGTATTAAAAAAATATGCCAATTTATGAGATATGATTAACCGAGGATGAATGACTGTTTGAAGCGGATCGCATCCCCATCAAACGGTTCGAAACGCCATGTGTCCTTCTTGCTTTCGAGGCATTTGTTGAAGATATCCGGGACATTTGTGGTGTCGATTTCGTAGGTTTCGACGGAACCTGAGGGCTGTACCGTCAGGTTGATATAGATTTTTTCGGGAAGCGTGATGCCCTGTTTGGCGGCGCGTTGCGAGCAGTTCTGAACAGATTTGGAGACTGTTTTGAGACCGGCGAGCAGTTTTTCGCGCGAGCTGGAGGACGCGGATTTTGTCTTTTTGGAGCCCTGAACGCCGGCGGTGCTGCCGAATTCATCTGATTTTGCCAGGACGACACCGGCGCGACCGTCGCTTCTGACGGCGTTTTGGGCGGCGCTCGGCGTGTCGGTTTTTTCACCGTAAATGGCTTCGGATGCGGCATCTGTGGCAGATTTGACATCTTCAGCTTTTGCCCCGTCTGCTTGCGCATTCTGGCTGCGGCGCTGCGTGCGCGTATTTTTTTCGGGCTGTGCGGGGATGATCTCGAAGTCGTCTTCGGGGATGGTGACATCGACCTCATCGAGCGTGATATCGCGGCCTGCGACTTTGAGGCTGGGGGTGTTCTGGGCGGTTTTGGTGCTCTCTTCGGTATCCTGCTTGTTTGATATCACGATACCGCTGATCGCGGCGATGATGAGCAGCAGTGCGGCTGTGCCTGCGATGGCTGCGATGAGCTTGACATTTCGCTTGGTCTTTTCCTTTTGCTGAACCTTGTTGAAATGTTCGAGCTGGATGAGCATGGAGTGTTCGCTGACACCGTTTTCGTCTGGTTCCGGTTCCGGTTCGGCGGCTTCGAGTTCGGCAAACAGGTCGGCGTGTTTTGCGGCGATTTCTTCGAGTTTGTTCTGGGAAGCGCGTGCACGTGCGACGACAGGTTCGCTGGCTGTATCGCCAAAGAGCGCGTCGGCATTCATGATGCCGCTGATCTTCGGAGCATTGGAATCGTTGGTGATTTCCTTGATTTCTTCGCTCGCGATGAACTGGGAGTTGTCCTCGTCGAGATCGATTTCGGCTAAGTCGGCAGAGGTCGGATTTTCGGCAGACACCGGCGATACCGATGCCTTGGATTTGTGCATCATGGAGAGCACTTGTGCCGACGAGAGGAGATGCTGGTCATCGGCTGACCGGTATTCCCCCGATTCGGAGATGGCTTCGTTGACGGATGATTTGGAGATAAGTTCCGAATTTTCCAGATCGAGGTCGAGGGGGAGCTCTTCGGATGCGTCCTGGGAGGGCGCTTGAACGGGCGTGAGGCTTCCGGCTGTTTTGCTGATCATCGGGGAGGCCGCGTCATCGAGATCGATATCGGGCAGGATATCCGAGGAAGTGCTGTTCAGTTCGGAGGGCTCATCGAGTGCGATGTCGAGACTTGGCAGGTCTGTGACGGAAGAACGTGCGGAAACAGACTGGACCTGCGGCTTGCTGATCGGCGCGGCTTTGGGGATGCTGCCGAAATCGAGCGCCTTGTTGTTCGCGCTTGAGGGCAGCGGCTTCTGCAGCCCGCTTGAGATATCGAGCGCCTTGTTGTTCGCGCTTGAGGGCAGCGGCTTCTGCAGCCCGCTTGGGATATCGAGCGCCTTGTTGTTCGCGCTTGAGGGCAGTGTTTTGAACTGTCCGCTTTTTGGAGGCAGGCTGAGTACCTTGTTGTCAGCACTCGACGGCAGTGTTTTGAACTGTCCGCTTTTTGGGGAGAGGCTGAGTACCTTGTTGTCTGCGCTTGAGGGGATGGGCTTGGGGATGCCGCCGAGTTTTGACTGCGACTGCGGCGGATTCAGACCGCCTGAGAGCGGCATGATGCCTGATGGACGCGGACCGCTCTGGAGGCCGCCAAGGGGCTTGATCCCGCCTGTTTTACTGCCGATCGGGGGCAGGCTGTTGTGCGGTTTGGGGAGCGTCTTGGAGGTTTCGGAGGCCGTGTCTGTGTCTGCGGTCTGCGTTGGCGGGATGATATCGGCGAGCAAGGGCGCATGGGCACGCGTCTCGTCTTCATCCGTGAGCTGATCTTCGGGGGATGAGATATCGGGCGGTTTGATCGTTTCCAGAGATACGCCTGCAAGTTTTGCAAGCGCTTCGCGCTGCTGGGCCGCAAGCTGGGTGGAACTGCCTTTCTGAAGGCGCTGCTTGAGACCTGGCAGATCTGGGGACGATTTCGGCTTGTTCAGGATGCTGGAAAGTCCCGGATGTTCGCTGCTCTCTTTGAAAAGCGGTGGCAGCGGGCCGTCTGTTTTGGGGAGCGGCACGGGCGCGGGGGCGGGCGGCGGCGGCGGGACGGGCGAGGTCAGCGCGCTTGCAAAGGGCTCGACTTCGAGGACGGGTTTCCAGTCAGTGAAGGTCTTGCACCACACAAAGCACTGGCCTAGGCTCTCTGCCAGCTTGTCTGAGAGCAGGCGCGTCTTCAGTTCCTGCTCTGTGAACGGGCCGATGCTTTCGCCGTTAATTGAATAATACCACTTCGGAAGCTCTGATTGCAGCTTGCGAGGCGTGTTCGGTATGGATGTGCGCCATTTGTTCAATGTGCTTGCCGGAGAGGGCGGCTCCGATTTGGCATCATCTACACGCTGAGTGATGACATTGCCGCACTTTTGGCAGGTAAAGCGAAGTATATTTTTCTCGATTTTTTCGTCAGGAACAACGTATTTTGCCTGACACTGGTCACATACGATGTGCATGAATCTCTCACTCAAATGGCGTATTTCAAACGCCTGCCCAGCCCCCCATTAGTATATTATACCACAATATCACACATATCTACAAACACCTTTATCAGGCTTTGCACGACTATTGTCGCCGTCCGGTGCCTGCAGATGCGCCCTTTCCCATGCGCTTTTCCAGGTGCTTGGAGAAATGGCTATAATGGCTCAAAAAGTGATGAAAGATTAAAATATTCCGCAA
>JAFZFY010000160.1 GCA_017555665.1 Pseudomonadota bacterium
GGTCATACTCATGTCTGAAAATACGAATCAACAGAAAGTCATGCTGGCAAAACTCGAAGAATCTCTCGCCACATTCAAAGGCGACAAGGCCCAGCGCAATATTCTGCTCGCCCAGAAGTTCAAAATTGCCGAAACCCTGGGTGACGAACGCATGAAGATGTCCTGTCTCAAGGAGATGATCGAAGCCTCGCACAGCGATCCATTTGCAGTCGAAGCCCTGAACAAGATCGATCCGGAAAACCTTAAACCCCACTCGCAGATCCTATACTTCCAGCTCAAGCTGTACACAGACACATCCATGGATGGCCGGCTCCACAACCAAATGCAACTCGCGTCGCTTTATGCCAGCACTTCGCAGTTCAACAACGCGATCACGCTCTACCATGCCATCATCGACGAATACCCTGAATTTCTTGAAGCGCGATACAAGCTGCTCGACCTTCTCATATCCCTTGAAAACTGGAAATCTGTTGAGAACGTCCTTTCCGCCCTCATCCAGGCCGAACCCACGCCTCAGAACCGAATCCAGTGCCTTGTCCGGCTTGCCGCGATACAAAACGAGCACATGCTCGCCCCCTCGATGGCGCTACAGTCGCTTTTCAGCGCGCTCGACCTGGATCCCGCAAAATTGCCCGCCTTGCACGCAAAACTCTGCGATGTCTGCGAAAAGCTCCATGCCTTTACCCCGCTGATCGAAAAATACGAAACCATCCTGCAGCAGACTGCGATTCCGGTGCTTCGACGTACAGCGACCATCTATCTCGCCAAAATCTATTCGGAAAACCTTCAAAAACCAGCGCTTGCCTCGAACACGCTCAACGAATACTACACCCACGGCGGCTCACAAGATCCCGAATTTCTGCGCAAAGCCCTGGATATCTTCCAGGCACTCGATATCCCCGAATCGATCATCCTCTATCAGTCCAGCCTGATCTCGTTCTCCAGTGACTCGGCAGAAAAGATCGCGCGCTCCCTTCAGAACGCCCATCTGTACCTCACGCGGCTGGATGATGTCGCAAATGCCGCAATTTGCGCGAGAAACGCACTCCAGTTCGGTCCAGACACGGCGCAACAATGCACCGACATCGCGACGATCCTCACCCTGTGCAACGATGTCACGTTTGCTGCACAGGCGCTCATCCTCGCGTCACAACACGCTGATGCCCCGCACAAAAAGGCACAATACCTTCTCGAAACGACGCGGCTGCTCGCACAGAAAGACGAACTCGCCCAAGCCGCCGCCTACTTCCATGAAGCCATCCTCCTCTCCCCGTCCGTCGAGCTTATCACGCCATTTGCTGAAAATCTCATCGCCGTCTCAACATCTCTCGGCGACAAAGACGCCTTTAACAGCATTTGCAGCGACCTCGTGCAGGCCTGCCCCAAGGCAGACAGATCCCCGCTGCTCATGCAGCAGGCCCTCTCGCTCGTCCGTTACTTTGACGATGCAGAAACCGCCGTCCGCATTATCAACCAAAACTTTAACTCTTTTGACGACCTCGATATCGAGCAATCTTTCACCCTGGCAACGCTGCTCACCGAGATTTCAGAAAACAAAGCCGCCATACAGCTGCTCATCCGCGTGCTCACGGCCCCGGATATCACGCCAGAACAGACCATCGACTGCCTGACGCTCATGCTCAACAATGCCGTCGATATCAACGAGATCCCCATTGTCAAAAAAGCCGCAAACGCGCTGCTTGAAATCGATCCCAATGACGCATTCGCCAACTATCAGCTTTTTGAACTCGACTACCATTCGGGCAACTGGGATCGCGCCACAGAACGCATCAAGCGCATCCTGCCCTTCGAGTCCAACCTGTCCGAAGACAACGCGCTTTTCATGCACTACCAATATGGCGAGATCCTCCACGCCGCACAGAACAACGACCTGGCCGTTGCCCAGCTGAACCTTGCCCTGCGGCTCAGACCTGACTTCCGGCCAGCCGCAGACCTCAAGCTGACAATCCTGCTCGAACAGGAACGCTGGATCGATGCCCTTCCTGCCTTCGACCAGCTACTCGCCCTGACCGATGATATCGAAGTCCAAGGGGCCATCCACAAGCGCATCGCCGAAATACATCACTTCTACCTCAACGACCTTTTCACAGCCGTCAAGGAATACGAAACCGCGCTTGCCCTGGGCGGCGATGTGGAAGATGTCCCCATCCGTCTGCTTCACCTCTATCAGCTGCTCGGCATGTGGGAAAAAGCCGCCATGACCGCAAAAGTGCTCGCAATGGCTCAGGTCAACTCGACCACGGCGCGCTGCGAATATCTCTACACCCTCGGACAGATCCAAGGGGAACATCTCAAAACAACGCCAGAAGCGGTCAACACGATGCTCGAAGCCTTCAGCCTCGATCCCACAAACGCAAAATTCCTCACCTATCTCGCCAAACAGCTCCTCATCGCAGAAGACTGGCAAAAGATCAGCGGTGTCTTTGAACATCTGGACAATCTCTATATTTCGAGAAAACCCGGCATTATCGAACAGCTCGTCCGCTTTGCCCAGCTCATCGGATACGAGCCGATGCTCCAGTCGGCGCTGTCGCGCGTCAATTCGCATATACGGCAGACCCATCCCGATATCAACCTGATCGAAGAGGCCAAGAAGTCCCCTCGCCCCCCAAAAACCACATTCTCCCAAGAGCTGCCCCGCCTCGACATGTCGGCGCGCCGTCGCGTGCCAACCGTCCGGCAAGTCAGTTTTGCGCCCAATCCCGACAGCGCGCCTGATCTCAAAAAAAGCTCCGAGCCCCAGCTCGCGCCCATCGAAACCGAAGACACGCGTGTCCAGGCCCCCCCGCAGAAGCCCCAAGTCATCACGCAAAACCTCTTCCCGATCCCAGCCACGCTATCCAATGCCGCGACAAAGCATGCCATCGAAAACGCGGCATTCACGCTCGAAGAACTCAAAGAAATCGAAGCCTCAGCCAACGCGACACATGCCCAATTCACGCTTCGCATACTCGATGATCTCTTCGATCTGATCCCCGCCGAACACGCGCAGCACGATATCCTGCCGCTTCCCAGCGAGCTCTCCCCGGAAACGCGAAACACCCTCCTCACGGTCACGCCCGCGTTCGACCCGCAGCTCGTCGCACTTCTCAAGGCGCTCACGCACAGCAACGCCCCTGTCATCGACAACCACGCGGTTCTCTCCGCGCCAGATATCACCAAGATCAACCCTGACCTTGACTGTGTTTTCGAGACGATCCAGAGCCTTCTCGACCTGCCCGGCGCAGTGCTCAAATCAAAACCGCTCGATGCCAGATCCAACATGATCAACAGCACGCCGCCAGCCATCCTCTGCGACATCGCGGCCCTGCCAGTCATGAAAAAATCGACATACATCGCTCGCATGACCTATGCGATCATCCTCACACGCCCAGAAACGCTGCTCTCGGCAACCCTCGCCCCCGCCGCGCTCCACAAACACCTCAACAACGCCGTCTATGCCATCAGCCCTGGACGCGCCGAAAAAGTCTCGCTCATTCATGAAACCATATCAACCTACCAGCAGATCTTCGAGGATGTCGGAATACATGCCGATGAACTGCCGATCATCGGTCCAAAAACGCTCACGACACTCAAACAATACGCCTTTGCAAACCGTCAGACAGCCATCCAGACAGCCCTGATCCTCTCGCAAAGCCTGCGCGACTGCATGCATCTCGTCGCGGAGCAGGAGGGCATGCGTCTCCCGGCATCGTTTACGGCGCTCAAAGCAGCCATGAAGCGCTCCATCGCTTTCCGCGACCTGATCACCTTTGCCCTGAGCCCCAGCGCCCAATCGCTTTTTGAACAGGTCTA
>JAFZFY010000161.1 GCA_017555665.1 Pseudomonadota bacterium
ATACAGCGCTTCGAATTTTTTAATCTTTTGCTCTGCATCTTTCGATAGCTCGGCCGTAGGCGTTTGTTTTTGTGTGCTTTCCGCTTGGATTTGCTGCGGTTTTGTGACAATACCTTTTTTAAGGCATTCCGGCGTAAGCTCTGTGAGAATATGTTCTGGAGCGGATGCAAATGATTGATAGAAATCCGAGACTTCGTCCTTTAATGGGACCGAATTTCTGATAGCGTTTTGAAATAGCGCCTGGTTTTGAAGTTCACGATATTTGGCATTTGTTATTTTAGGATGGAGATTTCCGCCAATCAAGTAGAATATTGGTGCATACGCGTCTGTCTCATAAGCGCTCAGTCTTTGAATGAGCGCAGTGAATACTTCTGATGGCTTGAATTCTCCGCCCGGCTCAGGAGAAAAACATTCGTATTGATCAAGACGGATGGCACAGTCGCTTTGCCAATAAACCGTTTCGGTGTTGAAAAGCGTATCGATAGAAATGCAAAGCTCTTTCTTTTTTGAAAATCTCCTGATTTCTTCGATAAACTCTTCGATGGCATTATACATCCGTCCGACATTGGCATCTCCGAGGTTCGATGAACATACGATGATGAAGATGATAGTCAGGCGGCGATTGCAGGCGGATGTTAGTATTGAATCAGTCCTGTTTTCTGAAAATGCATTTTGAGAGAATAAATTCAGCTGCAATTGTTTGTTATGCCTAGACATATCGAATTACCTAACGCTTTGTGCAGATGACAATGAAGATGATGGTCAGACGACGATTGTTGGCAGATAGGTCAAACATTTACCAGTCCCAATTTTCAGGCGAATCCTCATCTTCGGCTGCCGTAAAGAGTTTCAGGGTTTTAGCGAGTTCTTCTTGTTTTGAATAGACCCGGTCGATTTCCTGAGTGGCGTTTGAGGCAGCTGTTTGCGGAGTGAATGCTGTGTTAAATTGTTTTTCCACGGCGGTTGATGTTGTGGATGTCTGACTCGTTGTATTACGAGAACGACTTTGTACTGCAGAGGATTGTGAGGCGATTTGGGAAGATTTGACCGAAATTAGCTTGATCAGGTCTTTGAGGCGTTTGATGGAGTGGGCTCGGAATACAGTGTCTGGGTCTTTGGTAAAATCTTCGAGCATATCGAAATGCACATCATTCCCGATTGCAATGGCGGCTTTGATACCGTGTTTGAACCATTTGATATGCCAAAGATCTCTGAGCACTGTTTTGTGCGCATTTGTGCTACCGCCGTCGGCCATCAGGATAAAGACTGGCGCATAGCTGCCTGCTCCGGTTGTCTTCGCCTCCTGCCGCAAGAGCATTTCTTTGAGCTTGATGCAGGCATCTTTAAAATTGGTCTGTCCGCCTGCGTATATTGTCGGGCTAATAAAGCCCATGATGGAAGATGGCTCTTTTACCCATTCGGCCGTCGTGCCATAGGTCAGAATGGCGGCCATAATTTCCGCATCGGCATTTTCTTCGGAAATCACCTGGAGCATCGGAATCGTTTCAGCAAGCGCCTGATTAACCGCATCGATTTTATAGCCTCTCATGCTCCACGAGATGTCAATCAGGAAATATATGGTCATCGTCCTTCGTGTTACGGCTTTCATCAATATGCTGTCATAAATTCCCATGGTACATTCTCCAATGAATCCCGGCGTATTGCCAGCAGGGCGATAGCCGGGATGGCGAAGCGTATTGC
Source organism: Pseudomonadota bacterium (assembly GCA_017555665.1). GTDB lineage: Bacteria > Myxococcota_A > Bradymonadia > UBA4248 > UBA4248 > UBA4248. Next base: position 1,702 of record JAFZFY010000161.1, read on the forward strand.
GACGCTTGCGTCGCAATAGCGAAGCGATTAATTAGAAACAGCTTCAGGAAGTTGCTTGTCTCTTACATCTGCGGTGAGTTCCTTGAATTTGGAAACATCATAAAGCATTGACAAGGACATGTCATCGCCGCTTCCCTTTTCTGACAGACGGGGAAGGAATGCTTGTAGTTCTGCTTGTGCTTGTGCTTCATGAGAATCAGAGAAGTCAAACAGGATTCGATGAAAGAATTTGTGCAGGTCTGCGCGCTCATGAAAACAGTCCTCGATGCCGTCGCTTGATACAAATACGGCAACCGGAAGCTTTTTGAGGTAGCAGGAGCGGAATTCTTCGCGCGCTTTTGCATCACATAACGAGGTCGTCGTATTGAGAAAGCACTTGTCATCGACAGGGATTGGCTCAAAAGAGACGAGGTTGCCATGTGCATATTTATGAACTGGCTTGATTTTTGACGACGCATCCGGTTCAGCATCGTCAAAGACAATGCAGACGCCGTCACCGATTTGTATCAGCAGGCAAAAATCAGCGACGAGCAAGGCCGCGATGAGTGTCGAGCCGTATGCTGATGTGTATTCCGAATGATCTTTTTCGTGCAAAGTTCGATATTTTTCGGGAATTTTGCGAATCTCCTCCTTCGTGAATGGCTCATTCTGCATATCTTGGCGCACAGCGATCAGCCAGTTTGCCAAAATGCTCTGGCAGAACCATTGAATGGCATGATTGCGCTTTTTTATGGAAATTCTTGAGCTTGAAAGCGCATCTATGAGATTGATCGCGGTATTGTCTTTGGGATGTGTGGAATCGTGATAATAATATTTTGAATTCGTGAGCGCCTCCTTGACACAGTTTTCGAATGCTTCGACGGCAATGCGGCTCCCTCTGTCCGAGCGGAAATACTGCGCGCTGCCATGACCATCTGCGATGACTGCCAGACAGAAATTTTCCTCAAGACACGATTGCGCACTATCTTGGCAAGGAAGATTGTTCTTGATATGCAGAGCGCCTTGAACGCAGAAATGTTTTGCGCCATAACTTTTTAGCTTCTGGCTCAATTGTTTTAATTTTTGCTTTTTGTCGTTCATTCTTCTCCTGCGCTTTGCCTGATAGTTTTTCTGTTTTCGATATGTCGATCGCTTTACCATTCGATATCTCCAAGTTCGGAGTCATCGTCTGCAGGTTCCATGATTGTGGACTGTTGCAGCGCGTCGATAAAGTCCTGCTGCTTTGTCGTCGTCTGATCTGGAGCAGACTGTTGACCGACATTGCTCGATTTTGAGGCGACCTGAGAGGCGGTCACTGAGACGAAACGAATAATCTTTCGGAGCATTTCCGGACTATAGACCGTGAGCACAGTTTCGCGGTTGCCAGTGAAATCTTCGAGTGTGTCGCAAATCGTGTCGTCGCCAATTGCAATGGCTACACGTACTCCCTTTTTGAACCAAGGGTTATTTTTGAGTTTATCGAGCTGCGTCTGATAGCTGTCGGTCGGCGCGCCATCGGAGAGCAGGATAAATACGGGCGCAAAACAGCCGGCGGCATCATTCATAAACGCCTCTTTATGCAGCTTCTGTTCAAGCTTGAAACAGGCCTCTCCGAAAGCTGTCAGCCCGCCGGCATTGAGCGGTGTCCACTGAAAGGATTCGATTTCCGCCGGTACGGGCGTGATCCATTCCGCATTCGTGTCGAACTTGAGCACGGCGACTTTAATTTGAGCATCCGCGTTTGAAGATGAGATGTTTTTAAGCTCTGGGAGCGTATCCTCGACAGCCTGATTGAGCGTGCCGATTTTGGCGCCGTCCATGCTTCCGGACGTATCGACGAGGAAGAAGACGGTCATAGAACGTCTTGCCACGGATTGCATAATCGTTTGATCGTAGATTCCCATGAGATTGCTCCTTTATTAATAAATGATTTCAGCGCTGCATGAAGCTGAGAAAACGATACGAGAAGTTCGTGTGATGAGAAGGACGCCGCCAGGGGGAATCATCTTGCTTTCCTTTCCTTCGGTGTTCCAGCATTCATCTGAGAGATTTTTGAGTCCCCAAAGCTTTGGATTTTGGGGATTTGCGATGACTTGACCGGTGACTTCCTGATAGTCATCGGATGTTGAATCGGTATGACAGCGATAGAGCTTGTTTCCGGGGAACAGGACGACTTTGTATTTGCCGTCTTTACATTCCAGGATTCGCTGTTTGGGGATGGGGCAGCCGCAGTTGATGCATTTTCCAAGACTTTCGTCGATAAATGTTTCGTCATTACAGTTCGGACATGTGACAATGCAGCTTTTCAGATTTGTGAGTGCGATTTGCCATTCATTGTCTGTTGGACGATTTTTTCCACTCAGGCAGTCTTTGGAAAAAACTTTCTGAAACAGTTCCTGAATAAATTTGGGAAAGAGGGGCCAGAGACGAATCACATTGTCATGAATGCCACGCATCGGTCGATTGGCCTGAAGGGCGGAATCATAGATAAACAGCGGTTCCAAGCCAAAATACTTGAGTTCAAGTTCTTCGGTAAGGCAGGGGATGCGTACCAGGCGTTCACCTTCCAGTGGATGGTTTCTGAAGAAGAGGAAAAAGAGCACGACTGCGAGCGAAAACCGATCTGTTGCATTATTAGGACGAGTCAAGCCACGAACGACTTCGGGAGCCATGTAGCGTGCTTTGCCCTTAATGCCCAGGTTTGTCCCGTAAGGGGCAACATTATCGTTGTCGCAGATCAGGACACTGCCGGTCATTGGGTCGATAAAGAAGTTTCCGTCATTGAGATCCTGATAGGAATAGCCCTTGCGATGAAGATCGCGGAACCCGTTGACGATATTGAGGCCAGCCTGAACAGTGGCAGAAGGCGAGCTGAAGCAGACTTTGTTGAGCAGAATATCCGAAAAGTCATGGTAGTTTTGTGGGCGCAGATCCATGATATATCCGAAGCTGCCATTTTCGATAGCAGTGAGATATTTGGGCCATAAAAAGGCATCATTTGGTGCACCCTTTTCAATGTTGTTTTTGAGGTTCTTGTAAAAGCCGTCTGATTTTGAGATTTTTTGAGGGAAATACCATTTGAGGGCATATTCCTTGCCGTCCAACGAGACTCGATAAACGATGCCCTGTCCACCTTCGCCAAGTTTTTCGATGATGGTTGCGACGTTTCCGTTTTCGAGAGCGATTTGATCACCATTGTTAAATTCTTCGAATGCCATGATTTGGTTCCTTTGGAGAATTGGGCGTATCAGCGCGGTTGAGATAGACGCTGAAGCTCTTTTTTGTAGTTGCTGAGCGTTGTTTTAAGCGTATTATTGCTTGCTTTAAGCTTTTTGTTTTCGTTTTTGAGTTTATCGTTCTCCTCCTTGATAATTTCAATTTCACGTTCTGCGTCAATCATCCCAGAATTATTTTTTCTGAGGTTATTGATTTCTTCAGAAAGATTATTCTGTTTCTGAATGAGATCAGACTTTTCTTTTTTTAAATTATCCAGCGACTTGCGATATTCAGACATTATTTCCTCTTGTTTTATCTGATTCCTCTGTAATTCTTCCAATTGATATTTGTAATCGTTACGCTCTCGAATCAGTTCATTGAACTGCTTACCGCAGTCTGGCTGGGGAATTCTATTATTCAGTTCCTCTGCTAAATTTTTATAATCATCGCGTTCTCGTTGAAGTTTTTGTAATTTAATGTTGCAATTGGATTGAGATACCTGTTTGTTCAACTCCTCTGCTAAATTTTTGTAATCATCGCGTTCTCGTTGAAGTTTCTTATTTTGGTCCATAAGAACATTATTTTGTTGAACACATGTCTGGTTTGATTGTGATGTGTTAGATGTGCTTACCCCTGAGCTGAATTGCATCTCTAATCCCTGGATGAATTCAGCACATCCAGAAAGCGTGAATAATGCCAAGATTGCGATCATTAAATAGAAGTATGTTCTCAGATGCATATTATCCTCAAGTGATACATTGGTGTAGGTCAACTGCTATTGTTGTTTGGGGCGTTTTGTGTCCGTCTGGGCTTTATCCCTATAATCTGTATATGGCGTTTCGCGCGCGAGCTTTTCGGAGCACCAGACACCGTGAGTGGGCGTGCAATAGAGATCCGGATGCTTGCAGAGGTATTTGCGCAACGTTGATCTGGCGACTGAGAAACCAAAGACGTTGTAGACGACATCATTGAGGTCTGAAGCGCGTATCGGGCGGGGGAGCGCCTGCATGAACTCGTTAAGAACCTCAAAATTGTCGTTGTGATGCGCTCTGAATGCCGATGACTGACAAAAGGCGAGCGCCGCACAGTGAATTTCGTCCTGAGACATGCAGAGGATGCCATTCTTGATGGGCTGTTCTGACTGTTTTTTGAAGAAATCCGCAACATCTGGCAGTTCCTGCGCAGGTGTCGTTTCTGCTGCATGCGGCATGTCTGTATGATGGATATAACCATGATATTCGGCGTATGCAGTTGTTGCCCAGATGTTCTCATGAAGCTCGCAGAAGTACCTCGGAAATTCGACCAGAAACTGGCACAACTCGCCATGCTTGATGCCATTCAATCGAGCGATATCGGAAAGAACTGAAAATTCAGTGGGGCGCTTGACAACGGTCATCAGGAAATAAAGCTTCTCGACATTGGGCATGGTGCCAAAAGACCGCGTGCACGCGAGCTGAGACTGAGCCTCATAATAATCCTGGAGCTGTGCAAGCGAATCCTTGATCGAATTGTCTTTATGTATGCTGTGATCAGTCATATGCTGTGATCAGTCATGAGAATATAAAGTCCGACAAAATAGAACGCGTTTTATACGCAAAATTGACTTTACCGAACGTTTATGAGGGCGCAACCGGAACATTTCGGGAGCGATGGAGCAATTATTTGCTCCCATGACGCAGCTTGATTAAACCTTGTATCTACAAAGGAAATATGCATAATCACTGAAAATATGCAGTTGAAAAAATATTTTTGGAGCATTTTAATTTGCTCCGCTTTTAGCGATATCGCTTGGGCGAAACGAATGCTAGTGCGCCATTTGCCGAGCTCAAATGGGGGTCTCCTCGTTCGTGACATGAAGCATGTTTTGCTCCGTCTCTGACTCGTGGTGTGTTCGGAAATTATTAGGCTCTGTTCAACGAGTGTGGATATAGTGCGAGATGATGTGGTTTAGTGTGTGTTTAAGTCTTATATATAACCACATTAAACCATACTTTAAATCAGACTCATCTACCCTCTTTCCCATTACATATCTTGTCAAGGTACACTTTAAATAAAATATTCTCTCCTATTATCTTGGTTGTATATGATAAAGGGTAGATATTAGTTTCTATCCCTTTACCATATTTATAGGAGAAGCGTTATGGATACATTAGGAATAGGTGGTGATATTTACGTCCTTTGTAAAATCACTCAGACGCTGTTAGGGAGTGAATGTGGATTATTGAATTATGACAGTTACCACTTTATAAAAGTACGTCCTGCTATAGAATATACAGAGTTTCCAGTAAGAATAAAGAATCTGGTCTATCGACAGCCTTTACCAGCAGACCACGCACTACCAGAACAAGCCCCTATCATGGTAGATGAAAATTTAA
>JAFZFY010000162.1 GCA_017555665.1 Pseudomonadota bacterium
CAAGAACCATATACGAGAAAAAGATAATATCATTATCTTTGCAGTAATCGAGAATGCCAGACTTTTCCGAAGATCGATTAATCAAACTGTAATGATTTTGTACCGCTGAAATCTTCAACCCCTCGCTTTTCAGAATTTCCTGGGCCTGTTTAATCTCTGCAAGGTTATGATTCGATACCCCGATATTGCCAATCTTTCCGGATTTTGCCAACGGAATGAGTTCTTTAATCCATCTAGGCGCACCCACTGGATTGTGAATCCAATAAAAATCCATATAGTCCGTGCCAAGTAACGCCGCACTCTTTTGGTACATTTCAATCACCGCGTTCTCTGCATTCGGATTGGCACATTGCGGTGTAAACTTGGCAGAAATCTTATAGGAATCCCGCGAAACTGTTCTCAGAAAGTTCCCCATCACACGTTCAGATGCGCCCATACCATACACATAAGCGTTATCCCAAAGTGTCAATCCAACTTCCATTGCTGCATCAAATACGGGACGCAACTCATTCGCGGTCAGCAAATCGCCGAATGTCCCATCGTTCCCCCAAGCCCATGCGCCTAGCGCGAGTTTTGGTAATACCTGTTTTGTCATGGTGCTGCTCCTTTTCTGAGTGTGTTTACGACAAACAAATGATGAAATATTACACAAGCAATGCCAGAATACATCGCTTCGAAATACTGTAAATCGTCTGATAGTCAAACTGAATGCCTGCCTGTTTCATGGCTTCCTTTTGTTTTTCGGTCACTTTGGTATAGGGATATATCCCAAACATAAATGGAAAGAATACATAAATAAACTCATGTATTCTCTCATCAGAAAACTTTGGAAAGAACTTTCGCAAACAGGCTTCGACCATCTTTAAAGACTGACCATAAGCCACTTTAAACGCATACAGCATTTCCGGCCGGCTGTTTCCTTCCATATCATAATGATTCATCGACATGAGCTTGAGCAATAAATCACGGTTTTCGAGTGATTTCGCCAGTGCCTCGGCGAATTGTTCTTTGCTCATTCGCTTGTTGTCATCCATAATATGTTGCAATGCCTCACACCACAGCTCATATTCCTGCTGATGCATTGCAAGAAAAATCTCTTCCTTCGTCTCAAAATAATTATAAATGGATGTGCGTGTAAATGAAGTCACAGCGCCAATATCCTTGATCGTGATCTCACGAAAGGACTTTGTTTCATAAAGCTTTTGGCAGGCTTCTATGATTTCATTTCTTCGGGCTTCTGTGAGTTCGGGGGATGATTTTTGCATAACGACACCATTTCCAATGATATTAATTATTCTCATTGATCTTCTGATCGCCAGTCGACCAGACGTGTTTCTCTTTTGCGTTTGCCGGTTTATTCTGCGCCATCACGCCGGCCAGGGGGTGCGGTACGTAAGGCTCTTCCAGATATGCGATGTCTTCATCCGCAAGTTGCAGATCCACCGCCTTTGCTGCGCCTTCGATATGATGCAGCTTTGTCGCGCCAACCACAGGTGACGTCACTTTGGTCAATAGCCACGCCAAAGATATTTCCGTCATAGATACACCGTACTTTTGCGCAAGCTCTGATACGCGTTCAATGATAACATTGTCCTGTGCGGCTGTGGCATCGTATTTAAACTTTGCATAGGCGTCTTCATTGGCGCGTTTCGTTCCTCCCTCTCCGGGAAGTCTGGAAAGCCTGCCCGATGCCAGTGCACTGTACGGCGTAAGCGCAATATTTTCTTCGCCACAATAAGGAACCATCTCGCGCTCTTCTTCGCGGAAAATCAGGTTGTAATGGCCCTGAACCGAAATGAACTTTGCAAACCCTTCGCGTTCTGCGATCGCATTTGCCTTCGCAAGCTGCCATGCAAAACAATTCGAAATGCCAATGGCTCTGGTTTTTCCTGACTTGACGATATTATTCAAACCATCCATGATATCGTAAAGCGGCGTCTGCCAGTCCCACATATGATAGATATACAAATCCACATAATCCATACCGAGATTTTTAAGGCTGGTGTTGATCATGTTTTCAATATGCTGCTGCCCGCTGATGCCTCTCTCAATTTCATCCTCTGAGCGCGGCAGAAATTTCGTTGCGACGACAACCTCTCCTCGCTTTGCAAAATCCAACAGTGCACGCCCAACATACTGCTCGCTTGTGCCGCTCTGATAACCGATTGCCGTATCAAAAAAATTCACGCCGAGATCCAAACCGCGCTTGATAATTTCACGCGTGTGTTCCTCATCCACAGTCCAGCTGTGCATGCCTCTGCCAGCGTCACCAAATCCCATACATCCCATGCAAATGCGGGATACAGTCAAATCTGAATTTCCAAGTTTGGTGTATTTCATGTTCAGTCACTCCCTGGAACTTGCGACAAATGCCATAAAATGGCATCACTGACACCGTGTCAACATTCCACCCTTTAATCCAATTCTGACACCGTGTCAACATTAAATCTTATGCATAACCGCGTTAGACTTTCCCGTTTTACAAGTATATTTGCTCTTGGAATTTTTGCACTTTTTGATTACGTATAGCAATACTGAGACAGACCGTTTCTCAGAACACTTTCATCTACAATGAAGGGAGCATTCCATGAAACCAGCGCGCATTTGCTTATCATTATTAGCCGTTTCGTCGCTCGCGTTTGCCGGATGCAGCCAGAATTGTCCGGTCGCCGATTGCAGATGCCCACAGCCGACCTGTGATTCCGCACAAATCGCAAAAGACGCCCCCTCCGACACCGCCATTAAAGGAGAACAGCCCATGCAGCTCGAACAATCTTGGGACAAAGTCTTTGCTCAAAGCGACAAAGTCGATCACACCAAAGTCACTTTCAAAAACCACTTCGGCATCACCCTCGCTGCGGATATGTATATGCCCAAAGACAGCGCGGGTAAGAAACTACCTGCGATAGCCGTGAGCGGTCCCTTTGGTGCGGTCAAGGAACAGTCCTCCGGCCTGTATGCGCAAACCCTTGCAGAACGCGGATTTGTGACCATCGCATTCGATCCCTCATTTACCGGCGAAAGCAGCGGTGAACCTCGCTATATGAATTCTCCAGACATCAACACCGAGGATTTCAGCGCCGCTGTTGACTTTCTGGCCAATCACGATCTCGTCAATCCAGAAGCCATCGGCATTATCGGGATATGCGGCTGGGGCGGCATGGCTATCAATGCGGCGGCCATCGACACGCGCATCAAAGCCACGGTTGCCTCGACCATGTACGACATGAGCCGAGTCACCGCCAACAATTACAATGATGCACTCGATACCGCTCAAGCCCGCAATACCTTGCGCAAAAATATCAGCGAACAGCGCACCCTCGATTATAAAAACAAAACCAACGAACTCGCAGGGGGCGTGCCAGAATCGCTCCCCGATGCCGCACCAAATTTTATGAAAGATTACCTTGCCTACTACAAAACGCCGCGCGGCTACCACAAACGCTCACTCAATTCCAATGGCGGCTGGGCCAAAACCGCCGCTTCATCACTCCTGAACACCAAATTACTCGCCTATGCCAACGAAATCGTCAATCCCGTTCTTATCATTCACGGCGCAGACGCGCACAGCCGCTACTTCAGCGAGGGCGCGTTCGAAAAAATGACCGGCAAACACGTTGAGAATGAAAGCACCACCGTCGGCAACAAGGAATTGCTCATCATTCCCGATGCCAACCACACCGATTTATATGACAACATGGATAAAATCCCGTTTGACAAAATCGAATCATTTTTCAGGGATAATCTGAAATAAATTTTGTTGCCGTGCTATCGGCGTTGCCGATACGCACGGCCTTCGGCGCTATTGGCGTTGCCAATACGCGCCTCATCACTTTTTGTGGCACCGCAAGAACAAACACAATCAGCCAAACGCATAGTGAGATGCCAAAAGTACTATTGTACATATTCCCAGAATACTTTTATAAAACCTGAACCAGAAAGGGGCCCCTCGACACCGCCCGGAACATGGGCATGACGCCCATGCCTCAAACCATAAGGAGCAATCATGCAGAATTTCGACTATTGCACACCGACCAGACTCATTTTTGGAAAAGGCATTATCTCGCACCTTCCAGAAGTCATGAAACCGCTTGGAAAACGCATTCTCGTCACTTACGGCGGCGGAAGCATCAAAAAAATCGGCCTGTACGACAAAGTGATGGAACTGCTCAAGGATTTCGAAGTCTTTGAACTCCCCGGTATTCAGCCCAATCCCAAATATGATCCGAGCGTTCTGAACGGCGTGCGCATGTGCAAAGAACATAACATCGATGTGCTGCTCGCTGTTGGCGGCGGAAGCGTTTTGGACTGCACCAAAGCCATTGCAGCCGGAGCCAAATACGACGGCGATCCTTGGGATCTCATTTCATATAAAGTCAAAGCAAAGGCTGCGCTCCCCATCGTCGATATACTCACGCTCGCTGCCACGGGCAGTGAATATGACGCTGGTGGCGTGATTTCCCGAACTGAAACAAACGACAAAATCGGATATATCGATCCCCTGCTTTATCCGGTCTGTTCGCTTCTCGACCCCGTTTATACATTCTCAGTGCCTAAGCGACAAATTGCCGCCGGTTGTGCCGATGCCATGAACCATGTGATGGAGCAGTATTTTGTAGAAGACACCACACTGCTCAACGATGGTTTTTGCGAGGCCGAATTTAAAAGCCTGATGATCAATACGCGCAAATGCCTTGAAAATCCTGAAGATTATACGGCTCGCGCGGAAATGATGCTCTGCTGCACCTATGGATGCAACGGCATTCTGGCACTTGGCAACAGCGAATCCGGCTGGCCATGTCATGGCATCGAACATGCACTGAGCGCCTATTATGATATCACACATGGCGAAGGTCTGGCGATTATCACGCCGCGCTGGATGAAACATATATTAAATGATCGAACCTTGCCGCGTTTTGTAAAATACGGCATCAATGTCTTTGGCATTGACAGTTCGCTTGATAAATATGAAATAGCCAACAAAGCCATCGAAGAAACCTATAAATTCTTTGAATCCATTGGCATCCCCATGCACCTCAGAGATGTCGGCATTGATGAAAGCCGTATTTCTGAAATGGCACATCACATCGCCGTAAATGAAGGACTTGATCACGCTTACGCGCCACTTTCCGAAAAAGACATCGAAAAGATTTTGATGGATTCTCTATAATTTGTGGCGTTATTCTAAGCTCTCCCATAACGGGAGGGCTTTTTTAGGAAAAACTATCCACCATAAGAGCATAGCTAACATTCGGGCCTATGCAGTTCACCCCTTCGCTTGCGCATCAAAGCGTTGAATTGCATTTTTAACAATGGCTTGCGTCAAATCAATGCATTCCGGATTGAGATTATCCCATGAATCATGGCGTGTATGATAATAATCCGTCGGTGAATGCTGAACCGCGCATAGCGCGGCTGCTTTAATGCCATACCGCGAAAATGCTTCTGCATCTGTCGCGCCGGGATAAAAATCAGTATATGGCAAATCCATATCGCTCTGTTTTGCTGCTTCTTTTAATAGCTGACAAACTTCTGTGTCATTTTTCTGTATAAAATTCACACCGCGATGATAGATGGCCAGTTCTTTAGGATCATGAATGGTATCCAGTGCAATCACAATCGCATGACCATCGATGAGCTCAGTGCGATGTTGTTTGGCAAATGCTACTGCGCCGCGCAATCCGCTTTCCTCGCCATCTGTAATGAGACAACACACATCGGTATAATCCATGCGCGCGTCATTTTGAGCCATGTCTTTTAGGATGCTCATACCAATATAACATCCCGTCAGATTATCGTTTGCGCCATCCACAATTTTTGTCCAATTTATAAAAAACAGCCACGGGATGAATATAAAAAAGCACACAGCTTCAATCATATAAAATAATTGCAAAACCATATCTGGCATGGCGCATACGAGCTGTATGACATTAAAAGCAAAACAAGTTATCATGCCCAAAATCGTCAATACGATAAGGGTATAGATTTGCCAGGCTTTGAGTTTAAGAAAGAACGTCATTTCAAAGGCTGCATCTGCATGCCCCGAAATAATGATGCGCTGCCGCGTTTCTATTTTTGCCTTGCGTTCCGCAAAGACATTGACCGCATCATACTTCGGGCAAATAAAATCAAATGCTTGCCGATAAAAGACAAACTCAATGACCCACAAAATAAATGCAATCAACAACACGATCGGGCTAATGATTGCGAGCACCGTTGAAGCGCATAGCCCCGACAATTCAAAGCACAAAATGCCTACCAATCCGCCCATGGCCAGCAATCCGATGCTGCCCACAAACGGATGCCGATGCAGTGTAAACGACTCTGTTCTGACTTCATCCGCCCATGGCTTCATCTGTTCAGCCATATACGCCATGCATTGACGAACGCTCTCAGAGCCAGCCGTGCGCTTTGTATAATGGGTACAGATGTATTTAATCTGTTCGGATATCCAATGACTTTTTTGTGACATAGCTTTTAAAAACGGAAAATTGTCTAAGTACTAAAACGTGCTGTCATTTCAAAGCATAAAGCTTCAAATGATCCAGCGTATCCAGATACTTTTGAAGGTCTGAGGCCTTGAATGGTTTTCCATGTGCCGGGTAGAGTGTATTCGGATTCTTCCGGATCATCGCTTCCCATGACTGTTTATACTGCTGCAAATCCTCAATCCAAATGATGGTTCGCCTGCTGCTTGGAAAACCGTTCATTGCCGCGTCCCCGCAAAACAGCACATCCCTCACCAATAATGCAATATGATCTGCGGTATGGCCCGGCGTTTCCAATACCTCGAAGGGAAAATTCAGGCTTTTGAACCGCTCTGAATCCGTTGGAATGAGTCTTTCCAAGTATGCATCCTTGATGGCAGGATATCGATGGTCACCATGGCCGAACAAAGACAGAACCTGGCAGAACATCCACGCCTTGATTGATGAACAACCGCCTTCAAAGGAATTCTGCCCGCGTTTCAATCCTTCAACAGCCTTGGGGTGAAGAATGACCTTGGCCTCTGTTGCCGCCAACACTTCATTCAGAAATCCGGCATGATCATCATGCGCATGGGTCAAAAACACATATTTGATCTCGCCTGGCTGGATATGGTTCCTTTTCAGCATTTTCATAAAATGCTGAAAACCGCCTGCATATCCGGTATCAATCAGGATCAAGCCCACATCAGAGGATATCAGATAATTATTGACCACTCGCGTGCCAAGATTACAAATCATGTGATTTCAATATCGCTCCATTTCTGGGGAAACATTTCACGCTTCCATATCATCCATCCATCGCAGAACTCACGAAAATCCCATATTTTGGGGGATCGTTAGTCCTGCATACGTTCAACCGCATTGAACAATGCAGCAAACTCTCGTTTTTTGCATGCTTTGCAAATGCACCAGAATTGAACATTGACTTCTTCATCCACAAGCGGAATCGCAATCTTATCGCCGAATGCTATACCAAGTCGCTCAGACAAATTGGTAACAAAAGAAGGCAGATCACTGGCATTCACAATTTCAGTCAGTGTCGAAAGGTCGCTTTGTTCCAAATAAGTGGCATCGGGAATTTTGCGTTTACAGACGCCATACCAGAAACCAATTTTGTCATGTATGAGCAGTTTCTCTCCAGCTAAATCCTTGAGCTTCAATGATTTACGTTGCGCCAGCCGATGCGTTTTGGGCAACAATATAGATAATTTCTCATGTACAAATGGTTTTGAATAATAGATTGGGTGCCCTGAATCGTCTATATCCCTCAGGTCATGCAAAAGCACAATGAGCTGATAGGAATCATCATTCAGCCCACGGACAAGAACATCATCCGTATCCTGCAAATCGGCAGCAATCGTCATACCCATATATAATTGTGAAAGGATTGGCGTAAGTTCCCACATCGGCGCAGGCGCGATGGAACCATAAGAAAAGGTATGCATTCGCCTGTCGGCATCACGCACGGCTCGGATCATTTCATTTTGCGCCGAAAGCACAACCAGCGCATGACGCGCGGCAAGTTCTCCAATCGCGTTGAGGACAATACGATTTTTGGTACGGTCAAATAGCTTCACGCCAAGCTCATCTTCCAGCTTCTGCATACTGCGGCTAATCGCGGGCTGCGAGATATGCAGCACTTCGGCAACTTTCGATAGCGTCTTATGCTCCTGAAGGGCTGCAAGCTGTTCAATCATGTATGTCTCGATCATCGGAAATCCCTGCATCTGAGTGGATTTGTCGTAAAACCTATCTGACTATAACGCAGACGAATACTGGCTTGCAAAACTATTATTGTACTCGCGCGCGAAAAATCTCTATCAGATCCCATGAACCTGACTGGTTCAGGGCTTAGCAACGGTTCGTGAATGATATGGAGGATAAAATGGAACATGTAACACTGAATAATGGCATTAAGATGCCGACGGTCGGTTTTGGCGTATTTCAAGTGCCCGATGGCAGCGTTACAGAGCAGGCCCAAGTTGAAACCACCTCACTCTGAATCACGCATTCCCCCAAGCCCCCATCCGTGCTATCATGCGCCATGCCCTGCGTTATCATACGCGCAGCGCACTGTGTTTTAAACGTTCGCCGGAGGCGTCCATGGGAAAATACCTCAATCCAGGAAATGCGCTTTTTGACAGCATTATCCATAGCGAGATTTACGTCGATAAGACGGGAATCATCGAACCGCTCAATCGGTGGATCAATACGGAAGATCGGTTTGTCTGCGTAAGCCGTGCGCGGCGTTTTGGTAAGACCGTGGCAGCGCGGACGATAACTGCCTACTATGACAAATCATGTGATTCGCGTGCACTGTTCGCGCCATTCGAAATCGCCCAAAAGCCATCGTTCGAGAAATATCTCAACAAATTCGACGTGATTGCCGTCGATACGCAGACCTTTATGCAGGTCTCGCAGGATTATCGGCTATTCGTCGAGCGCCTCGAACAAGCGGTGATCGCCGATCTTTGTCAGAACTGGCCGGATATTCCCGGACTCAATGACATGACGCTCCCCGATGCGTTGACGCAAATCTACGCTACGACCCAAAGCCAGTTCGTGTTCATCATCGACGAGTGGGATGCCATTTTCCGAAACCATCCCGAAGATGCGGCGACACAGCGCAAATGGATAGAATTTCTGCGCGACCTGTTCAAACA
>JAFZFY010000163.1 GCA_017555665.1 Pseudomonadota bacterium
CCGAAATACGGATCACCGTGTGTGAAGCTTTCCGGCGACCCGAGCGACCCGAGCGATCCGAGCGACCCGCAGGATCCGAGCGACCCGCAAAAGCCTGATAACTGCGGCAACGGGCGCATCGATGCCGGCGAAGCCTGTGACGATGGCAACGCGACAGGCGGGGATGGCTGTTCAGCCAACTGCAAGCAGATCGAGCCGGACTATCACTGCACAACCCCCGGCGAGCCGTGCATATTGGAGAGCTGCGGCAACGGCACCGTGGATCCAGGCGAAGAATGCGATCCGGGCACAACCCCGACCGATTACAACTTTAACCGTGGCGGCTGCCGCAAATACTGCAAATTCGCAGGCTACTGCGGAGATCTCGTGGTCGATCGCGAAGAAGGCGAAGCCTGCGACAGCGGCGGCATCGACACGAGTGCAAACTACAACGGCTGCACCGACTCCTGCGAACACGGCCCGTTCTTCTGCGGCGACAAGAAGATCACCCACCAGGAGACATGTGATGACGGCAATGATACGGCAGGTGACGGCTGTTCCCCCGAATGCAAGGTCGAATCCGGCTGGTACTGTCCGACCCTGGGCGAGCCTTGCAAGCAGATCGTTGAGAACCCGGAGCTGGTCAACTGCGGCAACGGACAGCTTGATTCAAACGAGACATGCGATGACGGAAACAAACAGCCAGGCGACGGCTGCTCCGCATCCTGCCAAGTCGAATTCGGCTGGATATGCCCGGAAGGGACAAACTGCCGTGAGACCGTATGCGGCGACGGCGTGATCGAAGGCCAGGAGACATGCGAAGACGGCAATGCGGAATCAGGCGACGGCTGTTCCGTGATCTGCCGTGTCGAATCCGGCTGGGTGTGTCCCGAAAAAGAGGCCTGTTATACCAAGATGTGCGGGGATGGCGTCTTAGCCGGTGATGAAGAATGCGACGACCAGAACATGGATTCCGGAGACGGCTGCAGCCGTTTCTGCAGGCGCGAGACCGGTTATCACTGCGACACGCCGGGCAAGCCGTGTGAAAAAGACAACTGCGGTGACGGCAGACTCACGGGCGATGAAGTCTGTGACGAAGGCGGCAACAAAACCGCAGGCTGTGTCGAATGCCGCAAGATCGCCTTTGGCTGGAAATGCGACCATCCGGGATCTTCCTGTACCAACGATGCCAAATGCGGCAACGGCATACTCGAAGGCGCCGAATCATGCGAAGAATTGTCGATATGCTGCCAGAACTGCATGATCCAGGATCATTGCAAATGTGACGAGACTGGCCAGAACTGTCAGAAGGGCAGCTGCGGCAACAAGATCATCGAAGCCGGTGAAGAATGTGACGACGGCAACCTGCTCGCCGGTGACGGCTGCGACCCGTTCTGCAAGAGTGAGGCGATCTTTTCGTGCAACAAAGACGGCACGTGCAAACCGATCTGCGGTGACGGCATCACCGTCTGGCAGGCCGGTGAACAATGCGATGACGGCAACCTGATATCCGGTGACGGCTGCTCGTCAGTCTGCACGCTGGAGGAAGGTTTCGAGTGCACCAAATATTCGAAGGATTTTCCCGACAAGATCCAGCTCGCGGCGACATTCAGGGATTTCAGAGGCTACGATGCATCCGCGTGCAGCGGCTCGGCAGATGCCAATTCCAAAGTAGACGGCTGCATCACCATTGAGGAAGCCCAGAAATATGGCGGTTATTTTGCGGCAAGACACGGCCATCCCGACTTTGAGCGCATGAACGTCACAGAGCTTAACGGCAATATCGCGCAGGGCACGCTCGGCAGTGACGGCCTTCCCGTGTTCGGAAGCTCGTCCGGCCAGATCACGGCATCCTCCTACCAGATGTGGTACCGCGATTTCCCGGGCATCAACCGCACGATCAAGGGCTCGCTGCAACTCACCTGCCAGGACAAAACAACCGGCAGGTATGTGTATGAAAACGGGAGCTACTTCCCTCTGACCAACGATTCGCGCAGCTACGGCAATACAGACGGCTACCCCAATAATTTCCACTTCACGACGCATATCCAGACCTATTTCAGATATGACGGCACGCCGGCGACCTTGAATTTCTATGGCGATGACGATGTCTGGGTGTTTGTGAACGGCAAGAAGGCGATCGATCTCGGCGGCTGCCACTCGCAGACCGAAGGCCAGTTCACGCTCAAGGGCGACACACATCCCTCGACACAGCAGAAATACGATCCGACGTTCAACCTCTACGAAGGCGGCATCTACCCGATCAGCTTCTTCCAGGCAGAGCGGCACACGAGCGGTTCCAACTTCAAGCTCACGCTGACCGGCTTCGTGAACATGGGCGAAAGCCTCTGCGACGCAATTTGCGGCGACGGCATGATCCGCGGGTTTGAGGAATGCGACATCGAAGGTCATATCGATGACGAAACCGCTCAGAAAGCGGGCTGCGTCAAATGCCGGATCAAACCCTATTGCGGCAACAACGTCCGCGAAGGCACGGAAGATTGCGACGGCGGCGAGGGCTGCACAGCCGATTGCCATTATGCCAGCAATAACTGCGGCAACGGCGTGATCGATCCCCCCGAGACCTGTGACGACGGCGCGAAAAACGGCACGCCAGACTCCAAATGCATGGCCAACTGCCACAGCGCGGGCTGCGGCAACGGCATCCTCGAAGAGGGCGAGGAATGCGACGACGGCAACGAATCCAACGAGGACAACTGCACGACGCTCTGCACGCGCCCGGTCTGCGGCGACGGCATCGTGCAATCCTGGCTCGGCGAGATCTGCGACGACAAGGTCAACGACGGCAGCTATGGCGGATGCGGCCTCGGCTGCTCCTATTTCCCACCGCGATGCGGCGATGCCGTCCTCGATACCTACAATGGCGAGGAGTGCGACGATGGCGTCAATGACGGTTCCTACAACGCCTGCACATCCGATTGCAAACTCGCGATCCGATGCGGTGACGGCACTATTCAGCCAGAATATGGCGAGGAATGCGACGACGGCGACCTCAACGGCAGCACGGATTCGAAGTGTTCAAAATTCTGCGTTTTCGCGATCAACTGATGCGCATGGACGTGGGCATTTGAACCGCATCCCCGCCACACACGGCGTGCACAGCCGTCGCCAGGCGGGGGATTTCCAGACATCTAGCGTTCAGTTTTGCGATCAGACACGAGCCCGTATCTCAGTCGCTCCGCTGCGCAGCCTGATACTTTCTCAATCATCGAGGGGGTAGCGGCGTATTTGCAGAGACAATCCGCAGGATGTCTCTGCAAATAGACGCGAAGGGGGATTCTTCCCCCACCCCGAACTCAAACCACCTATGCGCGACCCACACAAATCATCCCCAGCCCAGCACGAGATCATTCACATCCAAAATGCCTCCGAAAACAATCTCGCGCATGTCACGGTTGACCTTCCCAAATACGCCTTTACAGTCGTCACCGGGCCAAGCGGATCCGGCAAATCCACACTCGCTTTTGACACACTCTATATGGAGGCCAGACGCCGCTATCTCGACACGCTTTCGATGTACGCGCGTCAGTTTGTCGGCGCGATCAAGCGTCCTTCGGTCGAAAAGATCGGCGGCATCACGCCTGCGATCGCAGTCATTCAGGGCACAGCGGGGAACAATCCGCGCTCCACAGTCGGCACCGTGACCGAGATCTACGACTATATCCGGCTGCTGTGGGGACGCGCCGGTGTACAGGTCTGCCCCAAATGCAACATCGAAGTATCCGCGACCACGGCGGAAGCGATCATTCACCGGCTGATGTCGTGGCCTGAACGCACGCGCGCCATCATCTATGCCCCGCTCGTCCAGCAGCGCAAAGGCATGCACGAAGAGCTGATCAACAAGCTCAGGCGGTCGGGATATTCGCATGTGCGCATCGACAACAAGATGTACGATATTTCGGAAGTCGGGCCGCTCAACAAAAATATCCGTCATACGATCGAGCTCGTCATCGACCGCGTCGTGATCTCGGCAGCCTCAGAACCGCGCATCACCGAAAGCGTCATCGCCGCGCTGCGCTATGGCGGCGGCCAGTGCCAGGTGGAGCGCCTTGTGCCGGATGCGCCGTCCCAGATGATGATCTTTAGCGAAAAGGCGACCTGCCCGCGATGCGGCCTGTCATTTCCGGAGCTTTCCCCCGACATGCTCGCGTTCAACAAGCCGACCGGCGCATGCCGCACCTGCAACGGCACTGGCTCGCAAAACCTCCTGCACATGGAATGGCTGATCGGGGATCCGGCGCTGCCGCTCGTCGCCACACGGGACAAGCCCATGGGCCTTCTGCTCCTGAACGGCCTCGAAGATGACGATATCTGGAACGTCTGCGAGAAATCCGTCAAGGTCATCCTCAAAAAGCTCGGCATCAAGCCAAGCACGCCGTGGAACGATATCCCGCTGGCACAGCGGACGTTATTTTTTAATGCGCTTTCGGTGAGCCTCAACGCCCTGCTCGAAGACGGCAATTCTGACCTGAACGCGCACCTGTCCAACTTTTGCGAAGAGACACCCTGCGCAGAATGCGGCGGGTCACGGCTGCATCTCTATGCCCGAAATGTCTATTTTTCAGGCGAAAGTATTGCCGCGATACAGACCAAGACGATCGATGAAGCCATCGAGTTTTTTGAACACGTGACGACCGGCGAACTCGATCCTATCGCCGCCCGCATTGTCGAAGACCTGATGCCGTCGCTGCTCGAACGCCTGCGTTTCGTGTCGCGCGTCGGTCTGGGCTATCTCCAGCTTTCGCGTGCCGCGACGACGCTATCAGGCGGCGAGACCCAGCGCGTGAGGCTTGCCGGCTTGCTGGGAAACGGGCTCACGGCGGTCACCTATATCCTCGATGAGCCGTCGATCGGCCTGCACGCGCGCGACCAGGCACAGCTGATCGGCGTGCTCAAAGACCTTCGCGACCGAGGCAACACCGTCGTCGTCGTCGAACACGACGATGCCACGATGCGCGCCTGCGATTACCTCGTCGATATCGGCCCCAAAGCCGGCAAAAATGGCGGCAACGTCGTCTTTGCAGGCCCCATCGAGACCCTTGCGCAAGC
Source organism: Pseudomonadota bacterium (assembly GCA_017555665.1). GTDB lineage: Bacteria > Myxococcota_A > Bradymonadia > UBA4248 > UBA4248 > UBA4248. Next base: position 5,050 of record JAFZFY010000163.1, read on the forward strand.
GCAGAATTCCCTCACAGCCGACTATCTTCTCGGGCGCAAGGCCATCGAACTCCCTGCGCAGCGCCGCCTTCTCGACAAGGGCTGGATCCGTATCCGAAATGCCCGTCAAAATAACCTCAAGAATATCGATGTCGAAATCCCGCTCGGCTGCATCGTCTGCATCACAGGCGTGAGCGGTTCCGGCAAATCCACGCTCATCACCGACCTGCTGCTCCCGAACGTCCAGAACTTCCTCGCAGGCAGGCCGCTGCGCCGGCAATACTGCGATGATATCGAAGGCCTCGACCAGATCGGCCGCATCCTCGATGTCGATCAGCATCCCATCGGGAAAACGCCGCGCTCCAATCCGGCGACATACACCAAAGTATTCGACCTCATCCGCGCCCTTTTTGCCGCGACCCCCGATGCCAAGATGTACGGATACAGCGCCTCGCGCTTCAGTTTCAACGTCGCGACGACAAAACAAGGCGGCCGTTGCGAGTCGTGTTCCGGTGCCGGCGTGCGCACGATCGAGATGAAATTCCTCTCCAATACCTATGTGCCCTGCGAGGATTGCCGCGGCAAACGATTCAATGATGCCACGTTACGCGTCCGTTACCTCGGCAAAAATATCGCCGAAATCCTCGACATGTCATTTGATGAAGCCCTCAAACACTTCGAGGGTCAGAGCAAGATCGAAAAGATCCTCCGCGCCGTCTGTGATGTCGGCCTCGGCTACATCAAACTCGGCCAGCCCAGCCCCACGCTATCAGGCGGCGAAGCACAGCGCATGAAACTCGCCAAAGAAATCGCCAAAACCTCTCGCACCAAGACGCTCTTCATCTTTGACGAACCATCCACCGGCCTCCACGCCGACGATGTACGGCAGCTCATCACCGTCCTCTCGCGGCTCGCAGATCTCGGGCACTCCGTCGTCATCATCGAACACAACCTCGATATCATCAAAACTTCCGATTACATCATCGATATCGGCCCCGAGCCCGGCAAAAACGGCGGTCAGATCGTCGCCATCGGCACCCCCGAAGACATCGCCCGCGTGCCTGAATCGCACACCGGACGCTTCCTCGCGCCGCTTTTAAAGTAACTTTTTAGAGTTGTCCCGGCTATCTGCGATACGCCGGGACGCGCGTCCTATCTGCGATACGGCCGCGCATACATCTTTTTTCATCAAGACGACCAGACACAAAGGTACGCCTTCCATCCATGCTCAAGATCTCTTTCCAGTACCTCGGATGCCGGCTCAACGAAGCCGAAAATGAACAACTCGCCAGGACTTTTGTCGCTTCCGGCTACGAAATGTGTGCGCCAGACGACCATCCAGACATCATCCTGCTCAATACCTGCGGCGTCACCTCCGAAGCCATGCGCAAATCGCGAAACATCGCGCGAAGGATGGCCGCGTTCCGCCCCAAACTGCTCATTCTCATGGGATGCGCGATCGATCTCATGGCATCAGGCGAAAATCCGCTCACCGATGACGAGCTGCAAAGCGCCTCAGGCGAGGACGCATCAAATCCCGAACCGCTCCGAATCGTTCGCATCTCGCGCGAAGACAAGCCCAGAGCCGCACAGATCATACGCGAAGCGCTTGCAGATTGCGAATGGGCACAGCATCAAGCCTCAAATGCCCAGAATACGGGCTATCATCTGCGCATGCGCAGCTTCATCAAGATCCAGGACGGGTGCAACAACAAATGCACTTACTGCGCCGTCCGGCTTGCGCGAGGCCCCGAGCGCAGCGAACCCGCCGCCAAAGTCATCGAAGAGATCAAGCGCTGTCTCGCGCTCGGCGAACGCGAAATCGTCCTCACCGGGGTGCAGCTCGGCGCATATCGGCAAGACAATTACGTCCTCAAAGACCTCATCACCGATATCCTCGCGCAGACTTCCGTCACGCGCCTGCGCCTCAGCTCGATCGAGCCCTGGCATATCCGCCCGGATCTATGGGCCCTCTGGAAAGACACACGGCTGTGCCCGCACTTCCATATCCCTGTGCAGAGCGGCAGTGACGCAGTCCTCACCGCCATGAAACGGCGCACGCCCATAGACGGGTATTTGCAAAAGCTCGCGGCCATTCGCGCCGAGATCCCGAATGTGCGCATCTCCACGGATCTCATCGTCGGCTTCCCTGGCGAGACTGAAGACATGTGGCTGGAAACCCTTGCATTTATTCGGCACGCCGAATTTGATGACGTGCATCTGTTCAGGTTTTCGCCGCGTCCGAACACGCCTGCCGCCGTCATGCCCAATCCAGTCCCCCCGGATATCAAGCGAAAACGCTGGAACGAGGCCGAAACCCTCATTGAAACGATCAAGACACAAAGGCTCGCGCACACCATTGGCGCGCATCTGCGCGTCCTTTGGGAACAGGCACTCGATACCGAAGGCGATCACATACGCTGGCAGGGCTATTCCGAAAACTATCTGCGAATCATTAGAACATTCCCTAAAGATATGGCTATGCGCGGTATGATTACGGATGAAATATTTATAAATGAAGATATCGCGCTAAACGTATCTAATATACAAGGATAGTTATATAAATTTATGGCTCGTCACTACGTAGCCGTCCTCTAAATCATACGCATTTCAACACCTTTCGCGCCTATAATGAGTCGAATATTTATATATCCTCAGGGCAAAAGTTCTTATTCGGCTAACTACTGCCTGCCATCTACTGCCTACTGCCCGCCCGCAATGCCCTCCATCCATCAGACACGCCTATGGGCTGGGCAGTTACGCATGCGACATCATTGTCATACGAACTGACAGATTTGCCATATTGTCATAAACAAATTCTTTCGCTAGCTTATTTCGTGTTATGGTCGAAAATATGCTCAGCATGTGCTTCGATTACAGAGTTTTTAAAGCGAATAGGAGTTCCCCATGAAAACAACACACTTTGCGTTTTTGAGCGGTCTGGCCCTTTCGTCCCTGATGCTTTTCGGATGCGGCTATGATGGAATGGATGGCGGCTACGCGCCCAACTATTCTATAAATGCAGAAATGGCCATGGAACTTATCGAATCCGGTGAGGTCATTCCCATGGAGCCAGTCGCATTCACCAATACACTCAACGAACCGCAGTCCACTTTTGCCGCCGATGTCGATACCGCGTCCTATACGCTGTTCAGATATCGCATCAATAACAACATTGATCCCAGAAATACTGCAAATGACTATGGTGTCGAAGCCCCATACCGCACTGAAGAGATGATCAACTATTTTAAATATGATTATCCTGCCCCAGAAGCAGATGAAGTCTTTTCAATCACGACAGAATATACCGACTGCCCGTGGAACAAAGAGACAAAACTGCTCCTCATCGGCACTCAGACGCGCAAGATTGACGAAATCCCGCCATCGAATCTCGTGTTTCTGGTCGATGTTTCTGGGTCAATGAATCACGCGAATAAACTCGAACTGTTAAAAAGCTCCCTCTTGACACTCCTGCCGGCTCTCACCAGCGCAGACAGGCTTTCGATTGTCACTTATGCCGACGGAGAAAAAGTCGTCCTCGAGGGTGCCGATCCTGCTAAAGACAGCAAAAAAATCAAAAAAGCAATTAATGGCTTGTCGTCAGGCGGAGCGACCAATGGCGAGCGCGGCCTCGAAATGGCTTATGAGATTGCTCAAAAATACTTCATCGAGGGCGGCAATAACCGCATCATCATGGGCACAGATGGCGATCTCAACGTCGGCATCAGCTCGACAGATGAACTCAAAGCCTATGTCGAAAAGAAGCGCGATATTGGCATCTATCTATCCATCTTGGGCTTCGGATACAGCAATTACAACGATGCCCTGATGGAAGCCATTGCAGACAACGGCAACGGCAGCTACCACCAC
>JAFZFY010000164.1 GCA_017555665.1 Pseudomonadota bacterium
TCACACCACACCCATCGATTTCCATTTGCCCTGTTTAAAACGCGCAAAATACACGCATCCGCACAAGATAATGCAGAGCGATGCCACGCCCCAAGCGCCGTAAACGCCCCAGCCGAACAGCTTATCCTGCACAAAGATCAGCGGCACCATCACGCCCCAGATCGCGCCAAGGCTCACGACCATCGGAAAACGCGTATCGCCCGCGCCGCGCAGCGCACCGCTCGTCGTCACGCCAGCTGCATCAAAGATCTGGTACACGAACGCGAACAAAAACAGGTTCGCCGTCACCTGAATGACCTCTGCGTCGTTCGAGAATCCCTCTGCGATCACATAGCGAAGCAGGAACATGATAAACCCTAGCGAAAACAGGCACACCACGCTCAAGACAAGCGCATAATTCGCCGACTTCTCTGCGGATCTGACATTCTTCGCCCCCATGTACTGCCCCACCAGTGTCGTCGCAGCGATCGAGATCGCAAGCCCCGGCATGAATGCCAGATTCATAAAGCTCTGAATGATCGCATTCGCCGCCGCCTCCACCTTGGACAGCGAGCTGATATAAAGCCCATAGACGATCCAGCCCCAATGCTCGATCGCCCAAGACCCGCCCACAGGCAGCGCGACCCGAATATACTCGCCATAGACAGATGCTACCGGACGCACGATCTTGCGCGTCGAAAACGCCGTGTTATTCTTGCGGCCGAACACGACACACGCATAGATCAACGCTTCGATCGCCTGCGATATCACCGTGCCGATGGCCGCGCCGGCGACGCCAAATGGCGGCACAGGCCCCAGACCGAACGCAAATATGTATGTCAGCGGCACATTCGCCAGAATCGCGACCATCGACACATACGCCGGGGTCTTCATATCCCCGATTCCGCGAAGGAATGACAGAAGCGTGAAAGACACGAACACCCAAGGGGCCGCATACATCCTGACTTTCATATAATCAAAAGTCTCCTGGATGAAATCAGGATTCACGTGCATCACATTCAAAAGCCACCACAGCACCGGATTGATGAACACAGCCGACAGCACGCCAAACACGAGCGCCAGATAGAGCGCGTGCCAAAGCATCTTGCCGCAATCCGAATAACGCTTGGCGCCATAATACTGGCTTACGAACGTCGTCAAGCCCGAAAACAGGCCGAAAAACAGCGAAAGCACACTGAATGTCGATGGCGCACCAAAGCCGACCGCCGCCTGCGCGCCCGGACCGATCAATCCCATAAAAAATGTATCGACAAGCCCGAGCACACTGATCGAAGTCATGGAAATGATGATCGGAAGGGCCAGCTTAATGACTTCCCTGAGGCTCGCTTTCCTCACAGAAAGATCTGCCTGAATGCCAGTCTGTGCCTCTGTCCGGCTTTCTGAATCCATATATACCCCTTGCACCCACATCCACCACGGACGTGCTGCGCGCTTCTAGCATTACACAACGCCAATATCCAGAACAAATGCCGCATTCGGACATCCCGTGGTTATGCCCCCAGGCGCATTCTGAAGTATTTGTAGAATCGCCCGCCAAGCAGTAGGCTGTACTGTATCAGGCGCTTTGCGCTGAGGCGTCCTGATCAAGCGACGTTGAATCACGCCATTCAACAGCAGTTCGAGCCACACACGAAAGCCAAGACGCTCACCTTTCACGGACATGTATATGCCTTTTAATCATCGAGGTGTTTCTATGAAAAAAGTCAGAATCACAGCCATTCGCAAAGCGCACTATCAGGATCTGATCGACAAATATGAAAATCCGATCGAGCACGCATGCGACATTCAAGAAGGCCAAGTCTTTATCGCGAACGGCTGGGAAAAGCCGCAAGACCTCTGCCAGAGCGCCTGGGATTCGATGTCCGCCTTTGTCATGACGCTCGCTCATGGCGGCGAAAACCTGTATGACGGCTGGATGAAAAACAGCCGATCCGCGATGATCTCTTGCAATGACGGCTTCAGGCCGGTCAGCTTTCTGCTCGAGACCTTAGACGAAGATGCCGAGTAATCAGGCGAGCACACGGCGATCGGGCGTCTGCCCGCCTGAAACAAGGCCAGCAAATCTTTAGAAAACTAGCGGATTTCTTTGAGCAACGCTTCCTGCCCAGTCAGTTCATAGACTGTCGCGAACAGCTGCTTGGCGATGTCAGGATAGACAGACTTCATCTGTCGTGCCGCATTGATCGCGAGTTCGCAGAGTTCGGCACTCGGGCCATAGGGAAGGTTGGCATCGGTCGCCAGCTTGCGGATTTTCTCGGCACTCGGACACTCAGGATCCACATTGTGCGCCTTGCAAATGCGATCAAGCGTCTCATGTGCCAAAGGATTGTCAATGCACACCAAGCTGATATGCGCATACGCAGCCGCAAGCTCATAATTCTTGTCAACATTTTCGACGACGACCGCGAGCATGCAGTAAAATATCGCCAAAAGCTGGCGCGTGAAGATATAGGGATAGGCTTCCTGAAGCCGCTCAAAAGCGTCATCATAATTTTTCTGCAGCAACGCAAAACGTGCGCGTTCGAGATGCGCATGCGCGCTGACCGGATTGAAGAACAGCACGCGATCGAGCGCTTCTTCTGCCTCATCGAACTTGCCGCTCTCCGCGAGCAGGCCGCTCAGCTGAAGGTTGAGCATCTCCATCAGGTTCGAAACGCGCACGACCTCGCGCGTATCCTTGTTTGTCGAGCGGAAAAGGACTTCTTCGAGCGGATGCGAGAACGACACAAAGCGCTTGTCCTGGTCATCCGGCAGCTTGGCTTCATCGATCAGCGCCCGAAGCGCTTCAATCGCCTTGTCCATATCGCCGCCCTTGATCGTCTCCTGGATATCCTCAATGCGTTTCTTGAGCTTGCCGGCCTCTTCGTTCATCCTGTCGAACTCGGCCTTGGATTTCTTGACTTCTGCCGCTTCGGGGAACTTGACCGCCGCATACTGGCCAAGCGCCATCACGACTTTGAAATTATCTTCTGTTTTGGGGAGCGAACGACAGTAATCCTGGATCACCTTGACATCGTGATCGGCATCGCCATTAAACGATTTTTCGAGTTCAGCAATGGCATTGTCGATGATCTTGGAGACCTTGAACACCGAAGCATCCGGATATTTTTCCGAGGCATATCTGCTGAGTGCCGCGATGAGTTTCGCGCTTTCCTCACACGGCGGCAACGTCCGGCAGTAATCCTGGACGACCTTTACATCGTGCTCGGCATCGCCGGTAAATTTCTTTTCGAGATCCGCAGTAATTCTGTCAATTTTTACTTCATCCATAAAACCAAATCCAGTCATGAGGCTGACACGCAGCCCGAATCAATGATATACGGCCGAAAAAGCGCATTCTCAGCCGCTATTTTCCTATATTAAGGGCAAACCTCACGGGAAAAAAGACTTATTTGCAAAAGGCGAGCGTATCTGGCGGAACGCCAGATAGCGAGCCCTTGCGAGCCGTATTCTTTGCGCTCGCGCAAAGGATAGGCGAGCGAGCCGGACGCGGGCACGGCACGTGCCAAGTACGGCCCGCATCCCAAACGCGTTATTTTTCAGTCCCGGAAAACTCACAAGGTCCAGGAAAACAGACATTATCCGCAAAGACGACATCCTTGACCCGAACTTCGGAACCATCGCGGCGCAACACATTCACGAGCGAATGGACTTGGTTGCGCACAAAACGAACCGCATCAAAGCTGACCAAGATTTTTTCCGCCTGGGGCGACGGCTTCACGCTGAACATCGGGGACGCATCCGGCTCCTGATCAAAGTTATAGCGGTTATCCGAGACCGTGACGTTGTGCATCTCCAGATACTGGCCGACTTCAGCCCGCACGTATGACATCGGCAGGCTTCCGCCGATCCAGGCAAGATTTTCGAGCTGAATGACATCGGCCCGAAGATCGAAGCGAAGCAGCGAAACCGGAACAGGCTTATCACCCACACCAGACAAGATCAGACGCGCTTTCACGCCCTCGACCTGATGCAGGTGGATCTCTTCCTCGCTATTGTCTACCGGGGCTGTGAAGCGAAACTCGAACGTCGTGACCTCATCCCCAAAAGAGCCGAACTGCGAGACAGCTTTCTTAAGGGAAGCGACCGAATCCACAAACACGACAGCATGGAGCGGCGCACGCACGGCCTCACCATCCGATGCTTCGAGAAGCGGGTCAAATATCTCTTCAATGCGAGCGATATCTTCATCCGACCGAACTTCGATCACAGTCTCATCCTGCCATTGAAACGGAATCTGAGCTTCTTGCGCCATATCATTCCCTTGTGTTTGTGCGGAAACCACGTCCGTGGCTGCCTGATCTGCCGTATTACGCTGGGCAGCCTGTCTCGAACACGAAACATTCATGACCAAAGAAAGCGCTGCCAATGTACTCAAAAGAATTCGCTTCATTCTGATTATTTGTTGACCGTCGCGGTGCGGATATATCCGGTATTGTTGAGGAAAGACTCAAGAGAAACCTCGAACTTGCCGTCATTATAGCGTTCCTCTTTCTCGTTGAGAGACGCTTTTGTCTTCGCGTGGGGATTGATCAGCGTCACGCTTGACTGAACGGCATCGATCTGCGAGCTGTCGAGATTGCTCTCGTTCGTCAGATCTTTACCATCCTTGCCGACGAGTTTGACCTTGGAAACGCTATAGGCATGACCGGCATAAATGAAGATGTTGTTTTTTTCTTCCGGATTCTGTTTCACGCGCATGACCACGACACCGGCGGATTCTTCCATCGTCTTGAAGATCGGATTGTCAAGTGCCTGATATTCCGCGTTATTCTTAAGGCTGATCGTCCGTTTGTCGATTTCATCGCGCACCATTGTCTGATATTTGTTCGTCTGGCCTTCGCGAAGCCCGCCGGTTGTCGGCGAATCATTATAGCGAGAAACCCAATCATGGATTTCCTCGATATCCTTCTCAGCATTTTCAAGCGCCTTCGTTTTCTTCGTCGCGTTGATCTGTTTAATTTCCTCAAGCGCTTTCCCGGAATAATAGAGCAAATGCTTGACGGCGGTATCGCTGGCGATGCCAGCCATCAGATACACATCCTGCTTGTCGTTGCTTTCTGCCTGCGCATATTTCTGAAGGATGCTGATCGCATACATATTGTCTTTCAGGATATCCACGCCGTCCTTGCCATTATTCACTCCCGGCGCCTTGACGCTCGTCCCCACGACCTTGTCGCCAAAGAACATATACATGCACCTCTGCGCATGACCGCCGTCAATGCTTGACTTGAGGGATCCAGTTTCCACGGAGCCATCGCCGTATTTGCCATAGTTCTTCGCAAAA
>JAFZFY010000165.1 GCA_017555665.1 Pseudomonadota bacterium
AGACCGCGTCGGCTGCATCGGGTTCTGCCGAGGGAGACACGGCTGAGACCGCGTCGACTGCATCGAGTTCTGCCGAGGGAGACACGGCTGAAAGCACGTCGCTCGAATCGTCAGGACAGGCGTGATCTCGTGCGAGATGCGCTTTTTGCCTGATCTGAATGAAATATGCGATGATGCGTGGCAAGTCTGTGATATCGCCAGGTGTGAAATTATGGCGATGTTGGCATGAATTTGAAATGAATTACACCCACTGACTGACCCTTTTGGGTCTAAAGAACGTTTGAATGACTCACACTCATGGAGGAAGATATCATGCGTAAAGTTTTGAACCATAAGTTCTCATTTGCACTTGCGGCGCTTGTGTGCGCAGCTGGCCTTTCGGGCTGTTACATTGATTCGAACTGCATTGAGCGTGTCGCTTACGACTGCTATCCCGAATGCAGAGATTTCTGCTCGTATGAGACGGTTTGTGATTTGTTTGGCTGTTGGGATGAAGAGGTCTGCTACAGCGATTGCTCGGATGTCTGCCATGAATACACGGTGTGCGAGAAGCCTCGCCGTGACGATTACGACGGATGTTATTCGGATCGCGACTGTGGCCCGAATGCGTATTGCGCCAATGGCGGATGCGTCAACAACCCGGTTCAGGGAAATGTCGCGATGTGCGGCGCATGCGATCGGTCGGCAGATTGCCGTGAAGACGGCGCGGCCTGTGTGGCGCTCGAAAGTGGCGAGCAGGCTTGTATGCGCAAATGCGATAAGGTATCGGATTGCTCGTCAGGATTTGCCTGTGTGGTCGTGACGGATGACAACACGCAGCAGAGCCTGCAGATGTGCATCCCGACCAACGGTTCGTGCGATGCCAGCTATTGCAACAAGGACACGGATTGTGTTGAAAATGCCACGTGTGAAAATCACGCCTGTGTTCTGGATCTGAACGTGAGCGAGTGCCAGTCTTATAGAGATTGCGCGGGGATGACGATGTACAGCGATCCGGATGTTGCGCTGAATACGTGCGTGATGCGCACGGATTCGAGCGGCCGTGAAGCGAACTACTGCACGATCGACTGCTATTCGGATCGCGGTTGTGATCCCGGTTACTATTGCCACCTGACGACGGACAGCCTCGAATCGGGTGTGTGCTTCCGCGACAATGACCAGAGCTGCCGCGACAACAGCGATTGCAAGGGCGATCGGGCCGGTTTGACCTGCCGTAACGGCAAGTGCATGAAACCGTGCAGCAACGACAACGAATGCGCATCGCCCAGCAACAACTTCATCTGCAACAACGGTGTGTGTGCTTTCCGCGATTGATATTTGAACTCGCCTATGTGCGCGTCGCGCACATACGGCTCGCATGGGGTGCCGCTATTGCCGCAGGCAATACGCGGCACCTCGTTGTTTTTGGGGCATCCGAGGGTGATGTTTGCCGCCGTGAGCCAGTGTGATGCGTCTGGTATCGCGGCGTCGGCCTGTGGGATGACGGCGGTGTGGTGCGGGCGTATCGGCGAGAGCCGATAGCCCGCACACGCGTGCGTATTTGCGCAGCAAATAGCACGCGCCACCGAATTTGCTTCAAAGAAATGGCGAATTTTAGTAAACATCAAGCTTTGGATTGCGTGAATTGAGCGCACGGAATGCGAGGAGATATGTATTTTAATCATACCGGAGGCGGGGCACATCCCCCTGAGCGCACGGAAGCACATATCCATGCGATGTACAGGAAGTTATTTACGCTCGTGAAAGGGATGCATGAACCGAGCGAGATCGAGGAAGCGCTGATCATCACGCTACAGGGATTGATGGGTGCGGATGGTGGCGGTCTTTGCCACATATTTGACGACGGCGCGCGTTTTATGGTGGCGACCGGTCAGGTTTCGCATATCAAAGGTGCGGCGTTTGATCTTGCATCGCCGAGGTTTTCTCATTTCCTGAACGGGAATTGCGCGGTGATTCGGACGCGCGAAAACGTGCCGCCGGAAGTGCTTCAGATCGTGTTGAATGCGCGTTTTGAGAGCATGCTTGTGACGCCGATCGCGATTAACGGCATGCCTTACGGCTTGATGGGGCTTGTGTCGAATACGCCGAATTATTTTGAGGCGCGCGACTGCGAGTGCATTTATGAGATTTCGCGTATTTTGGGGATGCTTTTTGAGCATCGTGTGAGCGAGCTTGTGCGCAACGAACGCCGTCATTATGAGCGACTTGGGCAGATGTGTATGAGCGTGGTTCCGGGGCTTCAGACGGCATCGAGCGATCTGATCCAGAAGTTTTCGCAGCTACGGAACAGCTGTGCGAGCGAGGATTGCGCGCATCTCGAATGGCCGTTGGAAGAGGCATCCGCGAGTGTCGAGCACATGTCACGGCGCGTTCAGGATCTGCGGACACTTGGCGAGATCTGTTTGCCTCGAAGCCGCCCGTTCGAGTCGATCGATGTGGGTGAATTTATCGCGAAGCTGGTCGCGCATGAGCGCGTCAGTATTGAGCGTGAGGCGGCGCTTCGCGTGACCGTGGCAGAGGATATGCCGAAGATCATGGGGGATGCGCGCCTGTTGTGGGACGTGATGATCGAGATATTGCGGAATGCGGTGTTCGCGGTCCGTGTGGCACCGGCGCGTGCCCATGAGATCCGTATTTATGCGTATCGTCGTCCGAACACGGCGGTCATCGAGGTCGAAGACACGGGCGAGGGGATTGAACCGGCCGACAGCAACCGTATTTATGAGCCATTCTTTACGACATGGCAGGGATGCAAGGGGCTTGGCCTTGTGAAGGCGCATAACTATGCGCTTCAGATGCATGGCAATCTTTACCATTTCCGGCGTGCGGCATCGACCGTGTTCATGCTGGCGTTTCCTGATGCGCAGCATGTGCCGCAGCCGGAGGTGTTTTAGACGCGATCGGCAATATTTTGCAGAAGGGCGGCCGCGATCTCGAGTTTGTCTGCGATCTCGAGCGTCGTGCGGCCGTCTTTGGTGAGTATTGTGATGCTGTTCGTGTCGCAGGCGAAGCCGCATCCCGGCTCAGAGAGCGAATTTGCCGCGATCATATCGAGGTTTTTGGCGGCGAGCTTTTGTTCGGCACGTTCGATGAGGTCTTGTGTTTCCATGCAGAAGCCGCATAGGAATTGTCCGGGGCGTTTGTGTTGACCGAGTGTTTTGAGGATGTCGGTCGTCGGCTTGAGCTGGACGGTGAGATCGGCATCGGTCTTGTGTATTTTGTGCGCCTCTTGTGTGCACGGCGTGAAATCGGAGACGGCAGCGGTCATGATGACGATATCGGCATTCGGGGCGTGCTCGAACACGGCATCTGCCATATCTTGTGCCGATGTGACATGGATGGCATGAATGTTTGGGATCGGCGGCAGGCTTGTGTTGGCTTCGATGAGCGTGACTTCGGCACCGAGCATTTTGGCGGTTTTTGCGCATGCGAAGCCCATTTTTCCAGTCGATGGGTTGGAGATATATCGGACGGGATCAAGATGTTCGCGCGTTGCGCCTGCGGTGACGAGGACGCGTTTTCCCGCGAGTTTTTTGTCGAGTGCGGCGAACTGCAGGGCGTATTCGACGATTGTTTCGGGTTCGGGCATACGGCCTTTTCCGGCGTAACCGCATGCGAGATTGCCCGTGTCTGGCTCGATGATGTGCATGCCTCGGCTTTGAAGGATCTTGAGGTTGTCTTGGGTGGCATCGTTTTCGTACATGAAGCAGTTCATGGCTGGGGCGATGAGGACGGGCGTGTGTTTTCTGACGGCGAGCATGGTCGTGGAGAGCTTGTCGTCCGCGATGCCGTGGGCGATTTTGGCGAGCATGTTTGCGGAGCATGGGGCGACGATGACGAGGTCTGCTTTGGAGCCGAGCGTGACATGGCTGCTGGCGAGATCGTCAGTATCAGCGAAGGTATCGAGGTAGCATTTTCGGTGCGTGATGCCTTCGAATGTGGCGGGGCCGATGAGTTTTGTGGCATTCTGGGTCATGATGACATCGACACATGCGCCCATTTGTGTGAGTTTGCTTGCGATAGAGGCAGATTTGAAGGCCGAGATGCTTCCCGTGACGCCGAGGATGATGCGTTTGTCTTTGAGCAATGGTGTCATAATTAGGTGTATCCAAAACAAGAGATATTGTATAAAACAAGGCGTTGCGCGTGTGCGCAGAGGGTGATTATGCCACGGAGGAGGAAATGACAAAAGGCGATTTGATCGCATGTTTGCTCGCGGGATGTATGATTTTGGGTGGATGTGCCCAAGAACGCGAGAAAACGCCGCTCCATGAGCAAGTCGTTCCGAAGCACAAGGTGGATCTGCCCGACAGGCCTGATTTTGACAGCGTGCTGATCAAATCGGCTCCGAAAAAGGACGGCATCTTGTCGACGTGGTGGCTTGTGCACAACCAGCAGGATTATCTGGATAAAGAAGTGCGCGTTCGTGGCGTGATCACATCCGTGTCTGAGGATTGCCCGCAGTACACGGCACCGCGCAAGCGCCCGCAGAAAGGCCGTCGCGGTGCATCTGAAGACGAAGAAACGGTGTCGCGCAAGTGCCGTGGGCTTTCGGTGGTGATCGATTCGCCGGAGAACAGCAACAAGCTGGTGGAGGTTGTCGGCTATCACCCGTTTTATCATCCGCATCTGAAGCCGGGTATGACGCTTGATGTGACGGGCAAGTATGTGCTCTTTGGGAATGATATGTTTGGCGGCTATATCTCGTATCGCAATGGTCTGATTCTGACATCGGAGCTTCACGGTATGGGTGTAGACCGTACGGGGCATTTTACGACGAATATGGCAGAGATATCGAGCATGATCGCGAAAGGCGAGTTATTGGGCATGCGTAAGTGATCGAAGCCGAGGGTGAATAAGGGAATCGGGCGAAAGATGTCGAATTTACTGGATGCGCTTAAAAATGCGGGTCTTGCGGACGCGAAGAAGGCGAAGAAGGCGGAGCAGGCGAAGAAACAGCAGGCTCATAAAGAGCTCAAGAGCGGCGCTTCGAAAGCGCAGGCTGTGTCGCCGATGGAAGCGCCAGAGCCTCAGGTATCTCGCCAGCAGGCGGTGGAGAATGTTGCGCAACAGGTGCGCGATCGCCTTACGGCGGCGTATCGCGGTGCCGCGCTGACCGATATTTCAGGGCGCAAGAAGTTTTATTTTACAACACTCGACCAGCATATCGACTGCATGATGCTTTCGGATGTGGCCTCTGCGCTTCTGGATCGCGGCAAATACGCGATCGTGGCCAATGAGGCTATGGATGACTATATTTTGGTGCGGCGCGCGTCTGCGCTTGCGATTGAGGCGATCGATAAGAAGCGCATTATTGTGCTTCGCCGTCAGGAAACGTAAGGATTTTAGTGATAGAGAAGCCATCAAGTGGGTGGCAGAGCGAGTGAGAAACGTCGGGATTAGCACGTTCACGGGCGTGGCATCCGGACGAAAGATAGTATCGTCCTGTTCAGACAGGAGTCCCAGAAATCCCATATCCAAGGATGGTGTTATGGAGCGATTTGTCATCGAAGGCGGCCACAAGCTGAGTGGCACGCTTGTTCCCGGCGGGAACAAAAATGAGGTGCTTCCGGCACTTGCCGCGAGCCTGCTGACGAACGAAGAAGTCATACTGCACAACGTGCCGCGCATCAAAGATGTCGAGGTGATGATGGAAATCATCCGCGACCTCGGTGGCGAGGCAGAGTTTTTTGATGACAACAGCGTGCGGCTTTGCGGGGAGGGGGTGTCGAAGACGCATCTGAGCGAGGATCTGTGCCGCAAGGTGCGCGCGTCGATATTGTTTGCGGGCCCGATGCTCGCGCGTCATCACGAGGTGCATCTGCCGCCTCCCGGCGGCGACGTCATTGGCCGTCGCCGCCTGGATACGCATTTCCTTGCGTTCCAAGGGCTTGGCAGCGAGATCGATGTCGGGGATGAATATCACCTCAAGGCCAAGCATCTTCGCGGTCATGATATCTTTTTTGATGAGCCATCGGTCACCGCGACCGAGAATGCCGTGATGGCGGCGGTGCTCGCGCGTGGGGAAACAGTCTTTCGAAATGTGGCTTGTGAGCCGCATGTGGAAGGGCTTTGCCGTATGCTGTCGTCAATGGGCGCGCATATCGAGGGCATTGGCTCGAATACGCTGACGGTTCACGGCACGGGCGGCTTGCACGGCACTGAGCATACCATCGGTTCGGATTACCTCGAAATCGGCTCCTATATTGGCCTTGCGGCGGCGACAGGATCCGAGATACGCATCGAGAATGTGCGCATGACCGATATGCGCATGATCCGCATGGTGTTTGAACGCCTCGGTATCCGTATCGTGCCGGATGGCACGGGCATCATCGTGCCTGCAGACCAAGAGATGCGCATTCGCGCAGACCTGCACAACGCAATCCCGAAAATCGCGGATGCGCCGTGGCCGGCGTTCCCGACCGACCTGATGAGCATCGCGATTACAATCGCGACACAGTGCGAAGGGACCGTGATCTTCTTCGAGAAGATGTTTGAAGGCCGCATGTTCTTTGTGGATTCGCTCGTATCGATGGGCGCACAGATTATATTGTGCGATCCGCACCGCGTCGTCGTCGTGGGGCGCAGCCGCCTGCTGGGCACGCGGCTTGAGTCGCCGGATGTTCGTGCCGGTATGGCTCTGCTCATCGCAGCGCTTGCCGCAGAAGGCAAATCGACCATCTATAACGTGCGCCAGATTGACCGAGGCTACGAACGCGTGGATGAAAAACTTCGTTCCCTTGGTGCGCATATCGAACGCCAGGTCATTTCGTAATTTTTTTGTGGGGATTTTTTTGTGGGGGAAACCCTTTCTTTGGTGCCCAAAGAAAGA
>JAFZFY010000166.1 GCA_017555665.1 Pseudomonadota bacterium
ACCGGTCTGCGCGCATACGCCGCTACCCCCTCGATGAATCGCATTATCGGGGGCAGGACCTTGTCAGACGCTTGATGATAGCGACTGTCAGGCTATGATAACGGAACCCGATACTGTGTTGTGCAAAAACGGTCGCAGATTGATATGAGGTAGATATGAGCAAGCGTGTGACTTGGATTTGGGCTTGTGCCGTGATGTTTGTGCTTTGCGGATGCTCGGATGAGGGCGGCAAGGACAAGGCATCGGATAAGACATGTGATCCGGCCTGTGGTGAAGGTTATGCGTGTGAAGATGGGGAATGTGTCGAGAAATCAGAGGTGAAGCCGGATCCGGAGCCGGGCACGCATGATGGCTGCGACGCTTGCAAAGCGGGAGAGATCTGTGTCAGCGATACATGCAAGCCTTGTCCGAATGTCGTGTGTGACGGCAAGTGTTGTGGGGATAAGGAAATCTGCACGGACGGCGACTGCGTGGCGGCATCTGAGGTCAACGGGTGTGATTGGTGTACGCGGGATCAGATCTGCGAGGAGAACGTCTGCAAGCCTTGTCCGAATGTCGTATGCAGCGATGTCTGCTGTGCCGAGGGCGAGGGGTGCGACCTGTTTACCCATAAATGTGCGGCGGCAGATAGTGACGGCAGCTTGCCGTGCGGCGGCAGGTATTGCTTTGAAGATCAGGTCTGCACAGAAACTGGCGAATGCGCTGTGGAATGCAAGGATGGCAGGCTCGGCTGTGGGGATAACGGCGTGTGTTGCGCTGCTGATTCCGAGTGTTTTGAAGGGGAGCGGTGCCGTGTCGTGTGTGCAGAAGGGCTGGCGATGTGCGGCAAGGCAGGCGAAGAAATCTGCTGTGCGGCGGATCAGGTCTGTGAGCAGGACAGATGCCTGATATCGTGCGCGGGCATACGTTGTGGGGAGCAGCTTGAGTTTTGCTGTGACAGCGCGAGTGAAGTCTGCGCGTTCAACAAGTGCGTGACGCCGACGAGTGAGAATTCGTGTACGGTCAATGAAGACTGCGATCTGTGGAGCTTTTGCGATTCGGCATCTGGGCGATGTATCGCGCAGGCCGAGGATACGCACGCCTGCACGTATCGGCCGCCGATCGGGGAGTTCAAGCCGAAAGTCAAGTGGCACTGGACAAACGGCACGGGCGTGCATGGCACGCCGATCGTCGTCAATCTCACGGATGACAACGGGGACGGAAAAATCGATGAAAACGATATCCCCGAAGTCGTGACGAACACGAATTATGGCGAGCTTGTCGCGCTGGATGGCAAGACGGGCAAACCGTGGGCGATCACGGCACAATATCTCTTCAATATGAACGACGATATCGCCGGAGCCGATATCGATCATGACGGCAAAGTGGAGATTCTGGCGCCGACGTTTACAAAGGAAAAGGATGTCAGCAAGCTCGGGCTGCTCATCCTGAATCTCGAAAAACAGTCGGATGATTCCTACAAATGGGTGGAAAAATATTTTGTCAGGGCGACCAATTATTGGGGCGATCAGGCCAATATCGGTATCGATCTGCATCCCACAGTGATGGATATCAACTCGGATGGTGACCCGGATATCGTGACGACAGACGGCGTGATCATGGGGCCTGATTACGGTACGGTGCATTGTAAATTGGGGATCAAGGGCAAGATCAATTATGCCTATTACGACCTGTTTGCCGTGGGCGATCTCGATCAGGATGGGGATGCCGAAATCATCTCGGAAGCGCTTTATGACAAAGATTGCAATGTGCTGATCCCGGCGGATAGCACACGGTGGCTCTATACGGCGTATGCGGATCTGCTTGAGGATGAGAACGATCCGGAGCATCCGGGAGAGCTTGTGCCCGAAATCGTGCGCGTGGGCAACGGCATCGTGAGCGTCTGGAAGATGTATCGCAACGGCGATGTCTGGTCGCAGAAAAAGGTCTGGCAGAAGAACCAGACCTCGAAGTCTGGCGGCGGCAACCCGGTCATTGCGGACTTTGACGGCGACGGCAAACCGGATATCGGCGTGGCTGGCAGGACACATCTGACTGTATTTAACGGGCAGACGGGCGATATCGTCTGGGCGAGCAAGACGCAGGATGCGACGAGTGAAAAGACTGGGGCGAGCGTGTTTGACTTTGAGGGGGATGGCGTGGCGGAAGTCGTGTATCGCGACGAGATCAAGATCCGCATTTATGCAGGCCCTGGGGCTGGAAAAGACGAAAAGGGCAACATCATCGATGCCGATAAAGATGGCTATATGGATGGCAAAATCTTGTGGGAAGAGCCCAAGACTTCCGGCACGATCATCGACTATCCGCTGATCGTCGATGTGGACAACGATGGCCGAACGGATATCGTGATCGCGAGCAATATCAAGGACTGGACGCCTCCCGGGATGGATGTCGGCATCACGGTTTATAGCGACACTTACGACAACTGGGTGCGCACGCGGCGCATCTGGAACGAACACGCCTATCACGTCACGAACATCAATGAGGACGGCTCGGTGCCGAAACGCGAGCCGGCGAACTGGCTCAATCGAAGGCTGAACAACTACCGCGCCAATACGCAGCCGGCTTCGGGCTTCAATGCGCCTAACTTTGTGCCGGATGGCCTCGTGGTCTCTCGCGACAAGTGCAAGGAAAGCAAGCTGCTGATCACGGCCACCATCCGGAATATCGGTTCGCTCGGCATATCGATCCCCGTCTCGGTGTCGTTCTATATTCCCGATTACGCATACGAGGGCAAGACATACTCGGTGTACCTCGGCACAGTGCAGACATCCTCGGCACTCGCTGCGGACGGCTCGCAGAGCGTGTCGTTTGAATGGAATGGCAAGGGCGTGATCGTGGTGGATAAGACGCCTGTCGAGATCACGGTCGAAGGCGAAAGACATCGCATCTCCTATGTCGTGGATGACGATCACGGGGCGCATTCGGATTATATCCCGTTCAATGAGTGTCATGAGGAAGACAATATCGGCCTGTCAGATGAGGTCGAGATCTGTCCGCCGCTCGTGAACTGAGGCATCAGGGGCGAGCAAGCGATCGGCAAGGCCGATGGCAGCCGACTCAAAAAACTCGCCCAAACGCCTTAAACCCCTCAGGCGCGCGCCTTAAAATCCTCAGACACACGCCTTAAAATTCTCAGACACACGCCACAAAACTCTCGGCAAAACAAGCCACACAGCCCCAAGAATTGCGCATGAAATTCAAGATAAATTCAGAATTCTCGCCATGCGGCGACCAGCCCGAAGCCATCGACAGGCTCGTCGACGGTCTCGAAAACGGCAGGCGCGCGCAGACGCTGCTCGGCATCACAGGCAGCGGCAAGACATTCACGATTGCCTCAGTCATCGAGCGCGTCCAGCGGCCGACGCTCATCATCGCCCCGAACAAGACGCTTGCCGGTCAGCTCTTCACCGAGTTCAAAGCGCTCTTTCCGCAAAATGCCGTCGAGTATTTTGTCAGTTATTACGACTATTATCAGCCAGAAGCCTATATCCCCGCATCCGGCCTGTTCATCGAAAAGGATGCCAAGATCAACGACGATATCGAGCGCATGCGGCTTTCTGCCACGCACAGCCTTCTCACGCGAAACGACGTGATCATCGTCGCAAGCGTTTCGTGCATCTACGGTCTCGGCACGGCAGATTCCTATCTCTCGATGCGCGCGCAGATCCAGGTCGGCGAGATCATATCGAGGGATGCCTATCTGCGCAAGCTCACGCGGATTCAGTACGAGCGCAATCAGTACGACCTTGATCGCGCCACATTCCGGGTGCGCGGCGACACCGTCGAAGTCTTCCCGGCCTACGAGAGCGACCGCGCCTATCGCATCAGTTTCTTTGGCGATGAAGTCGAATCGATCCAGGAGATCGATCCCGTGCGCGGCGCAGTTGAGGCTGAAGTCGACAAGCTCGTCATCTTCCCGGCGAGCCATTACGTCGTCACAGACGAGATGCGCCAGAAAGCGCTGATGTCGATCAAGGCCGAGCTCAATGAGGTCATCGAGAAATTCCGGCGCGAAGGCAAGCTCGTCGAATGCCAGCGCATCGAGGAACGCACGAACGAGGATATCGCGAACATCGCCGCGCTTGGCTATTGTTCAGGCATCGAGAACTATTCGCGTCATCTGACCGGACGCGCCCCCGGCGAAGCGCCGCCGTGTCTCATCAACTATTTTCCGGATGATTTTCTGCTCGTTATCGACGAAAGCCATGTCAGCGTGCCGCAGATCGGCGGCATGTATCGCGGCGACCGATCTCGCAAGCAAGTGCTTGTGGATTACGGTTTTCGCTTGCCTTCGGCGCTCGACAATCGGCCGCTCAACTTTGAGGAATTCGAGGCGCTGATCCGCCAGGTCATCTATGTCTCTGCCACGCCCGGCGATCGCGAGATCGAAGAATCAGAGGGCGAGATCGTCGAACAGCTCATTCGCCCGACGGGGCTGCTTGACCCGTTGCTCGATATCCGTCCGGCACTCGGTCAAGTCGATGACGCTGTCAACGAGATCAAGCCCGTTGTCGATGGCGGGGCGCGCGTCCTCGTCACGACGCTCACCAAGCGCATGGCCGAAGATCTCACGGAATATCTCAACGATACCGGGGTTCGCGCCAGATATCTGCACTCGGATATCGACACGCTCGAACGCGCCGCCCTGCTGCGCGACCTCCGCCTCGGGCAATTCGATGTCCTCGTCGGCATCAACCTCTTGCGAGAAGGCCTCGATCTTCCAGAAGTCCAGCTCGTCTGTATCCTCGACGCGGACAAGGAGGGGTTCCTGCGCTCCAGACGCTCGCTGATCCAGACGATCGGGCGCGCCTCGCGTAACGCGAACGGCCGAGTCATTCTCTATGCCGATACCATGACCGACAGCCTGCACGAAGCCATTGACGAGACACGCCGCCGCCGCGCCGTCCAGGAAGCCTTCAATGAAGCGCACGGCATCACGCCCAAAACGATTATCAAAAACATCCAGGATCTTGAGGCGCATATCCCCGACAAGCGCCCGGATGAAGACAAACAGACCGACGAAACGGTTGCCGCCAAGGATATCCCGGCTCGCATCGAAGAACTCACCCAGCAGATGAAAGATGCCGCAAAACAGCTCGATTTCGAGACTGCCGCGCTCCTGCGCGACCGCATCACCGTGCTCAGGCGAAAACTCGAACGCAAATAGCGCGTGCCAAGGATTGATTTTTGGGGGGCTGGCCTATGCCCTTCGGGCATACGGCCGGCGCGCGGGAGACGTGTCACGACACGTCTCTCGCGTTGGGGGCGCGTGCTATCGGCTTTGCCGATACGCCCGCGCGTTTATCGTTTCGCGTCCCGTCGGATGCCTGAATACGGCCGGGAGACGGAACGCCTGATAGGATGTGGCGAGTCCGGGACCGGTTGGCGGAGGTATCGGGGCGCTGGCGTGCGTCTGAACGGTTACGATTTAAGTTTGGTTTTGCAAATAAAGACGTTTATCAAAGCGACAAATGTGTTAGGATGGATTCTGAGTGTTTAGTTGGGGGCTGGCCGACAGGGCTCTGCTCAGGTGTGATTCGAATCGTCATTAGCAACAGCAAATTAGCAGGTGAAGTATGGATCCTAGACCTCGTTGGTTATTCTCAGATGGCCCGAAACGACGCAATCAGGTGATTGAGGCGCTTCAGGCGGGTGAGCAGGACTGGTCGAAATATCTCGTCGGTTTAAGCGGCGTGAGCGAGATTGCGAACGGTCTTGATCTGCGCGGCATAGACTTGAGCGGTCTTGATTTGCGCAAGGCGCATCTCGACAAGGCGCATCTCGAATGGGCGGATCTTTCGGGGGCGAATCTGTCAAAAGTATCGCTCCGTCATGCATGTGTGCGCGATGCGGATCTCCACGGGGCAGATCTGCGCGAGGCGGACATATCTGGCACGGATCTTCAGGGGACGAACCTTGAGGGCGCGAAGCTGACGGGTGTTCAGGCGCGAGGCGTTCGATTCAGCCAGTCGAATATGAAGCAGGTTGACCTGAGTGATGCGAATGTGTCGGGCGCAGATTTCCGCAGTTCATGTCTTGAAGACGTGTCGCTTTTGCGTGCGAATGCTGATTTTGCATCATTTGCGAGCGCGTCAGCATGTCGTCTTCAGGCGGCCGGCGGATCGTTCAAGAAGACCAACTGGTTCAAGGCGAATCTGAGCGGAAGCGTGTTCACGGAGGCCGCGCTGACTGAGGCGGATATGAGCAACGCGGTCTGCACGGGCGCGAATTTTGAGCGAGTGGAACTGAGCCGTGGCAAGATGAAGGAAGCGAATCTGGCTGATGCGGATCTTCGCGGCCTGACGGCAGAGAGCACGACGTTTGCCGGTGCATTTCTTTCGGGTGCCAAGCTGCAGGGCGCGAAAGTTTCGGAATCGAACTTTAACAACGTGAGTGCGCCGACACCTGCGGATATGCGGGATCTCCAGGCGGTGCATGCGTTCTTCATGAACAGCAACTTTTCGGACTGCGCGTTCACGGGATCGGATCTGACGAATGCCGTGTTCTGTGAAGCGATCCTTGTCCGGACGGATATGACGGGCTGCCAGATCGCAGAGGGGAATTTTCAGAAATGCAATCTCCGTCAGGCCAAGCTTTCGGGCTGCAATATGCGGAGCATCGTGCTTGAAGAGGCGGCGCTTTGCGGCGCGGACCTGACATCTGCCGATCTTCGCGGGACGTTTGCGATGCCGTCTGTTCTGAACGGCGCGATCCTTGCGGGTGCGAAGTTCTCGACGCAGATGAAAGAGTGTGTGGAAGACAGTCAGATCGTTGGCGAGCCTGTATTTGAGGACTGAGCGGTAATCAAGTGTCGGTCAATATCGTAGAAAAGAATGCCCAGGCGCTGAACCAGATTTTGCGCACAGATGGCAAACGGCTTGGGAAGGAATGGCGTCAGCGCGTCCGTTCGCTGCTTGCAGAAATGTTTGCGGCGCTCAATGCGAAGCCGCTTGACGGCGCGCTGTGCCTTCGCCTTGCGGAAAAGATCGATTTTGAACTTGACGCGCTTGCAGACCTGAGGCGCGAGGAGGGCGATGGCGATGACGAGTGTGCGCCTGTTGCGGTTGCCGCGCCGAAACCCAAGAAGAAAAAGGCAGCCAAGAAGTCTGCGCCGGAGCCGTCCAAGCCGGAAGATGCAGATGATACGGCGGTGACATCGGCTCAGAAACCATTGGAAGAAGCGCAGATGCGCGAGCCGGATGGGGTGACAGACGAGCCGGATGCAGCCCGTGATGTGCCTGATCTGGATGTGCCTGCGCGAAAGCCGAAGAAGAAGAAAGCATCGCGCCTTGCGCTTGCGGATTATGCAGGGGCGAGCGGTGGCGCGTCGGATGATGCGTGTGCGCCAAAAGAAGCGCGCGAAAGCGCGCCGGAGGGGTGTATGCGCGAAGCGCATAGCCCCGCAGATGCGCCGCGTATCGGCGAAGCCGATAGCGGCGATGAAGCGCCGTGTATCGGCGAAGCCGATAGCGGCGACCCCGAACGCGATATCACGGCTGGCGAGATGATCCGTCAAAAGGCGACGGCCCCTGAAGAGGTGGGGCTTTTTGACCTGATCCGCGTGCAGATACGCTGTTTCTTTAAGATCAATGCGTGTGTGCGGCCGCCGTATATCGGCAATTTTGTCCGGTTTGCGGACAAGTTCTCCGAAGTCAGGGAGGAACGCATCGAGCGATTTATCCGCGTTCTTTCGAAAGGTGACGAGGAGATTTCGATGAAGACGGAAGTTGAAGTCGGCTATCGCGAGGAGCTGATCCCGGATATGCCGGAGATGGGTTTTGTGCTTCATCCCAAAAAGAAGAAAAAACGTTAGTGTCCGCAGACGCGCAGGAAGCGGTTGAAAAGACGGGAAATGTGATGCGTAGATTGAGGCTATTTGCGGTACTGAGCGCCCTGATACTGACATCGTGTTCGGGGATGGATGCAGGGTGGAAGGCGCAGCGATCTGGGGATTATGACGCGGCGCTGAGATATGCGACGGAAGAGCTGGTGAAGAATCCGCAGAATCCTGAGGTGTATCGCTTGATATCTGCGACATCGCTATCACGCGGCCAGTATGATTCTGCGGTCAAATCGGCGGAGTTTGCGAGCTCGCTGGACGGCGGGAGCGAATCATCGGAATCGCTGCTTCGCGAGGCGTATGCGGCGCGTGAGTCTTGGGCGGAGCTGTGCGAGGCGGGGCTTCGCGCGGTGGAGCGCGGCAGCCGCCTGTCGGATGCGGATCGGGCATATTTTGAGACCGGATATGCGGCCCTGCCAGGCAAAAGCGAGGCGTATGGCTGCATGAAAGGCTTGGAAACGCTGGGCGTTCCGGTGACGAATGGCGAGCAGGTGCGAGCGGCGTATGCGGAATCGATCGCGTCCGAGGGGCGGCATCGCGAGGCGCTTGCGATCGAGTCGGCGCATCCGGATGCGCGCGTGTCGATGCTGAATGCGTCGAAGCGTCTGTATGCGCTCGGTGAGACGGGCGAAGCGCGTGACAGGCTGAGGCGGTATGTCTCGGAGGGCGCGCCGGAACTCACGGAGGCACGTATCGGGGAGGCGGCGCAGGTCTGCGAGTCGTATCACGATTACGCGCTTGAGGCAGAACTTCTGGGGCGTTCGGAGAATCTGGATCATGAGGTGACGCGTGGCATCGCGTTGCGCCGTTCGTTCGATGCAGAGGGCGCGGATGCCGTATTCGCAACGAATTTTGCGCGTACAGATCGTGATCGTTCGCAAGTGCGGTCGGATGTGCGTCGGCTTTTGGATGCCGGATATCCGGAAACAGCGGCGCAGGCGTTTATGACGTGTGCCGCGTGCCGCAGCGAAGTGGAGATGAATTTTGAGATCGCCGATCTGCTGTATAATGCGGGGCAGATCGAGACGGTCAACGAGATGATGACCGCTATCGGTGAACGCGGCGCGGCTGATGGCGAGCTGCAGGTGCGGATTTTCAACTGGTATAAGAAGCGGAAACTGCCGGGACAGGCGTTGATCAGCGCGGAGCGCGCGGTGAAGGCGGGCGTGACGGATGAGACGTTTTTAGGGGCTCGGCTGGAGGCGTTTCTGGACAGCCGCCAGATCAGGAGTTTTGAACGCGAATCTGCGGCATGGATCGAACGAGAGCCGGCACCGGCGGCAAATGTGCGCACGATTGTCGCGCGTCTGGAAGCCAAGCGGTCGAATTGGACGGGTATTCTGGATGTGCTTGAGCCGGCAGTCACGGCGGACGCGCTCGGACGCGAGGGGCGCGCGCTCCATGTCAAGGCGCTGAATGCGCAGAAATTGTATCCGGAATTGTATGATGCCCTTGCCAAATATGAGCCGCACATGGATCCGCTCAAGCGTGCAGATTATTTCTATGCGCCGGAAAGCGAGTCCGAATATAAGAAATGCCTGGAACCGCTTTATGCAGGGAGCGCGTCTGAACGCATCGAGGCCGAACTCGCTTGGGCGCGTTACGCGCTTGTGTTCAAGTCGGATGTGGAGACGTGGAAAGCCGGATATGCGAAGGCGATCGAGATCGGCGGCGGCAGCTCGCTGATCTATGAGCGCGTCGTCGAATCGAGCCGTGGTCTCGATCAGCTGGATGAGGCCATCGGGTTTGCGAAGCAGTGGCGCGATACGTATCCGGACAAGCCGAAGCCTTACAGTGTGCTTGGCCGGCTGTATCTGACGGTGCATGATACGTCTGCAGCGGGTGAGGCATATTCCGATTATGTGGCGCGTGCCGACGATCAGGGCAAGGCGCTTCGCGAGTGCTTTATGGAGTATTCGCGCTTTAACGAAAGCGAGGCCGGCGTATCGTGGGTGTCTGCATTCGCGGCACGCGAAGAGAATCAAGGGCAGGCGGATGTCTTGGAAGTGCTTGCGGAGGCGCGTCTGTCGACGTGGCAGGGGCTTCGTCGCGATCCGGATGCTGCGCAATACCAGAAAGATGCGGTGGCGAGTTATCGGCAGTTGGTTCAGCTTCGCCCGAAAAAAGGGCTGATCTATGCCGATGCGCTGACAAGACTCGACGCGCCCGAAGCGGCAGAAGAGGCTTATGCGGCAGCGGAAAAGGCCGGTGCCGTCTGGAGTGTGGACGATCGTGTATCGCGAGCGCGTGCGCTGATATCGCTCAAGCGGTCTGACCGCGAGATCCGTGATGCGGTCAATACGGTCACGGACAGCAAGGACACGTTCACGATGGTGGATATGCTCGAATCTGAGCAGTCGCTTCGCTATGGTGAGGATATATTGAAGGCGCTTTTGGCGGATGATTCGGCGGCGGTGCGTCAGAAAGCCTATGACAAGCTCGTCCGCATCGCGATGAATGAAGGCGCGTTGGATAAGGTCAGGGCATATTCCAAACTGCTTGAGGCGCGCACGCCGAATAATGCCGATGTCCGTCTGAAGATCGCCAATGCGATGATGCAGATTGGCGATTTTGATGAGGTATTGCGTCACCTGACATATCTGCAGACAGTCCGTCCGGATGCTCGTGATGTGCTGGATGCACAGATGCTTTTGGCGCGTCGTGCGCCTGAAAATGCAGGGGCACAGGCACTTCAGGAAACAGCGTTTGCAGCGGCGCGCGGGCGATTCAACCGGCTTGACTGGATCTCGCAGAACTTTGAAAAATTCGGGGATTATGCGCAGGCGCTTTCGTATGGTGAGCAGGCCTATTATTCGACGACAGTCGTCAATCGCGCGTTGCAGCTCAGATTGCTTCAGCTCTATCTGAAGGCGGGCAAAGTCGAAAGTGGAGACGGCGCCCAGCAGGAACGCGGTTTTGCGAGCATTCTGGATGATGTGAAGCAGTCTTCGTTCTGGACGGTATCGAATATCCGTGAACTTGCGGAAACGGCACAAGCGGCGGGATATGTCGAGCTTTCGCAGGACTGGTTTGCAGAGGCGATCGCGAAATCTCCGAATGATGTGAGCCTGAAACAGCGCCGTCTGGAGTTTGCACTCGATTCGGAACAGGAAGGTCAGATCGCGAACAGCCTGGAACAGGCGATGGAGCCGCCGATGGCGAATGTCGTAGATACGCTCGCCGATCATCAGGCGGTAATGGATATCTTTGATGCGATTGATCTTTTGGCAGAGAATGGCGAATATGCGCTGGCGACATCGACGCTTTGGCGCGTGTTTGATGCCTATGTGGAGAGTCGCGGAATCGTGTCTGCGCGTCGCGCACTCGACACGTATTCGGAGCATATCCCGGCGTATCGTGCAGATGTATCTGCCAAGCTCGTCGAGCTGTCGCTGATGGGCGAGGATCGATGTTCTGGGCTTTCGAGGCGCACGGAGCTTGAGGATCCGGTGGTTTGGGCGCATCTCGCCGGTCAATGCGTGTCGGGACGCGATGCGATTTTCAGGGCGATGGGGGATCTGCGCGCGAGCATGAGGCTGGCGCGCAGAGAAGCATTCGATCGCTCCGTATATCGGACGTTCGTGCAGGATCGTCAAGGCGAGCTTGCGGATCGCTATGTGTCGGAGATGGGTATTGAAGACAGCGCATTTGCGCGCTTTGAACGCCGTGTGGCTTCGGATGATATCCTGGGGGCACTGCGTGAGATCACGGAATCGCTTGTCGAGCCTGACGAGATCATTGAGGTGCTTCGCGTTCTGGTCGCGCATGGCTATGTGCGCGAAGGTCTTGATTATGCGCGCAGGGAAATCGATCGCGTATCTGAGGGCGATCGCGCGGGGATATCGGCAATCGCGGTGCTTGAAGGCGCATCAGAGGATGTCTTTGTGAAAGCGTTGCCTGGCAGTTATGGGCATTATGAACAGCTGGACGGGGAGAGCATTCACCTTGTGGCGGCGCGTGCCGGCATTGAGAAATGGCTTTCGGAGACACCGACGCGGCATTTGGGGCGTGTATTGGCGCTCGTGATACGGACTGCCGCCGCGCATGAGGCAGAACGTCAGGCACTTATGGATGTAGCACTTGCGGAGATCGATCGCCGTGATACACGGTCTGGACTGTATGTGCTATACGCGCAACAGGCATTGAATGCCGGGCTGTATGCGGAAGCGATGCGCGGGCTTGAGCCACTGGTCGCGATGATGCCGTCTTCCGAACTCGTCTATCGATTGGTCTCGTTGGGCAAAGTCGGGATCGGGGATATTTCTGGCGGCATTGAGGCGTTGGAAGACGGCGCGCGCTGGGCAGTCCAGATCGCGGATTATTGGGAAAATGCGTGGGAGATGCACCGGGCATCGCCGCTTGAAGTCCGTGTTGCGATCAATCGGGCACGTGAAGCGCTTGAACCGCGCAACGCGTCGCTGCTTGTCGTGGATGTGTCTGAGGCGCTTGAGCGCGGTGATATGGCTGGGGCAGAGGAGAAGGCGCGCCAGGCGATCAGGTATGGCGGCGTAACCGTCGTATCGAAGATTGCCGATGCTTATGAAAATGCAGGTAAGCTTGCTCAAATGCCGCCTGAACTCGCGGATGGGGAAACGAGTACGCATTTGAGCGTTCAGGCGCGGCTTGCGCTTTCGAATGGCGATATGTCTTCATCGGCCATGCTCTTTGCCGAGGCGGCACAGCGTTCGGCGCGTCCGATCGACATGTATTCGGAAGCGGCAGAAGCCTATATCCGTGAGGGCAAATGGGAACGCGTCGAGCAGCTTGCATCTCAGATGATGACGCGCTATCCACATGCCTATCGGCCGTATGCCTATCGGGCGGCAGTCGAGATATCTCGCGGCTTGTCTGACGATGCGTTTGCGGATTATCTCGAAGCGAGAAAACGCGCGTCGGAGACGCGGTCATGGATTGCGGTCATCGTGAAGGCAGCGGCAGACCAAAATCATACGGATCTGTTACGGCGTATCTATGATCACGAGCTGACCTACGGGACGCTGGATGAGGCGGTCTGGGTTACGGCGATCTCGGAGCTGTATCTGGAAAGATCTTCGGCTGGTAAAGCCGAGGTATCGCTGGAAACAGCCCGGAAGGGGATGTCTTTGATTCGTGAACTGCTTCCGAATGCGCTTTTGGCGGTGAGGGATCGCAAAGATGCGCGCGCGATGTTGAGCCGCCTTGCGCTTTGTGCCGGTGATCGGGATGCCCACGGACACATTGAGAGCACGGGCGTTTTGTGAGCGTGAAGCATGGTATCACGGACGCATGTGTGCACATGGACACGATATATGAAGATCAGTTTTAGATTTGTCCTTATCTGCTTGGCGGTCGTGATGCTTTGCGCACAGACGGCTTTTGCCGAGGGGACGGATACACATACGGGGGATTCAGGAACTGGCAGTTCGTCGGCTTCGGCACCGTCAAAGGTTTCGGAAAAAAAGTCGTCCAGCGGCAGCTCCCAGAAGTCGCAGGGCAAGTATTCGAAAAGCACCCAGTCTAAGGCGAGCAAAAAGACATCAAAGAACACGAAAAAGGGCTCTAAATCGAAGAAAGGCAAGGCTTCAAGCGAAGAATCGTCATCTTCACAGCTTGAGTTCAGTGCCGAAGAAATCGAGCAATATCGCGCGATGCCGTTTGAGACTTGGGAAAGCCCGCGCGAGACATCGACAATCGGGCTTCCGATAGAGCCTGGGTTTGCGCAGCCTTATCCTTATGGCAATCTGTTGCGTCAGTATGACGGCAATCGCTGCAGGCATCGCGGGCTTGATATCGGCACTGTTGGTGAAAAAAATGGCGGCATGGGAAGCGTCGTGAATGCCGTCGTGCGCTCGAAGATCACGTTGATCGGCAAGACTGGCGGAGATATCGGTGAATTTGGCCGCCAGGACAAGCGTACCGGCGATGCGATTCGCACGGGGCGCAAGTATCCGAGGCAAATCTTGGTGCCGGGGTATGGCATCGTCTATCCGATGTCGCTCGACTATGGTCGTTGGCGCAGCGGCACCGTCGTCGTGACAAAAGTCTTGGATGGGCCGCTTCAAGATTACACGATTCGCTATATGCACTTGGCTACGGTGCGTCCGGACTTGAAGGTCGGCGATATCGTGGAGGCAGGCGAGCACCTCGCGCTGATGGGCTCGACAGCAGTCATGGATTCGCCGCCGCATGTGCATATCGATATGGAGACGCCGACTGGCGCGCGCGATGATCTGGCGCCGTATATCGGCCTCAAAGAGACGAAGTCGCACTGCGGCTCCTCCAAATCGTCCAAGAACTCGAAAAAATCCACTAAAAGCTCGAAGACATCGAGCAAAAAATCATCGGGCAAGTCCACAAAAACGTCGGGCGCATCAAAGACTGTGAGCGGTGCTGGCATCACCAAACGCAGCCGCGAAAGCTATGTGCAAAAAGCGACAGCATCGGCGGTTGCGCCCGAAACTCGCGAATTGCAGCGGTGATGCTTTCTATGTTTGATGGCAAGAGACGTGTCACGGAGACTGTGAAATAAGTGGCGTTTTGGGACAAAACGCCACTTTTTTCTAAGGTAATGTGGATCATTTCAATTGACGTAGCCTTGCTTCATTGCGAAAATCTGATGGGTTTGCCTTGAAGGAGGA
>JAFZFY010000167.1 GCA_017555665.1 Pseudomonadota bacterium
GACGTAGGCGGGGCCTTTTTCGGTCTCGACGATGAGCATGGTCGCGTAGGAGTTGTCGTATTGTGCCGGAAGCGTCTCGCTGCCTTTCATGGCGGTCACGGAGCGCACGAGCGCGAAATAGCTCTCCATGCCGGCGAGATCATAGAGCGCCTTGAGCGTGACCATGCGCGAGCCGATGCCGCGTGTGACGGTGTTCGTTGCTGAGTCATCGTCTGTGTTACGCACCGATTCGCTCTCATCGATCGATTCGAGTACGGCATCGTAGATGTCGCGTGCATGTTCCCATGTGGAACTCGATTTGGGGATGTCAAGTTTGTCGAAGTAAGTTTTGATATACGGGGTCATGCGTGTCTGGCGTGTGATCGTTTCCGAGAGCGAGGATAGGATCGTGTTCCAGTCGTAATTGTAATAGACCTGAATGTTAGGGATGAGCTCATTGGGGCTTGAACTCTGGGGTTCCGGTATAAAGACTGGGATATTCTCGCGGCTTGCTGTGCACCGTATGTAATCGCCTTTGGGCGCGCATTCGGTGCGGATCTGGTCTTTGGGACCGTTTTCGACGATTTGCACATTGGCATCTTTGGGGTATTCAAAGACGTATTCGGAGCGTCGCATCGGGCTGCTGTTTGTGCCGAAATAGAATGCGTCTGTGACAGCGCGCGGGAGGACGTTCGATACCGGCGGATCGAACGTGAGATACTCGACTTCGACATAATCGCCGACAGCGAGATTTGGTGCGGTCGTGGACTGTTTGTAAA
Organism: Pseudomonadota bacterium; assembly: GCA_017555665.1. Classification (GTDB taxonomy): domain Bacteria; phylum Myxococcota_A; class Bradymonadia; order UBA4248; family UBA4248; genus UBA4248. Next base: position 759 of record JAFZFY010000167.1, read on the forward strand.
GGATGGCTTCCGGTTCAAAAATCTCAAAAGTTCCGTCCTTGATCGTCCGTATTTTGAGAACGGATGCCGCATCCGGAAGGTAGATTTCGCCGATCTCGTTTTTGCCCTCTTTGCTGAGGACGCGTGAAATCTGGTGCGTGAGGCCGAGTTTTGCGCCGTTTGGGGCGATACGTGTGGCGGCATAGTCGAGCAGCATGACGGAACTGCCGGCATCGTTGTGGTCTTGGGTGGCGTATTCCTGAATGATTCTCATGCCATCGATGCGCAGGTCTTCGAATGGCCGTGTCAGCGTGTGTTGCCAGAGCATGTTCTGGAAGATCTCGTCATTCGGGAATGTGTCCGCGAGTTTGGTGAGGAGGCGGTCGGCATCGCTTTCCAAGTTCTGGGCGCGCAGTCGGTCGATGAATTCAAGCGCGTCTTCAGAGGCGAATGCCGGATAATAGCCGCGTGAAACGCTGTCGAGCAGGTCTTCGAACTGCCGTAATGCCCCTTGCGGATCGGATGCGGCGCGAAGGTTGATGGCTTCCATGCGCAGGCTGGCGTTATTGGGGAATTCGTCCGAAAGTTTCTGTATATCGGCGAGCCAGTCGTGCGTTTGTGAGTCGTTGCCCTCTGTTTTGGCATAGGCGCGTATGACATTTGGGCAGGCCTTGACGGTGTCGGGTAATGCGTCAAAGGCGACGTAGCTGTTATTGATGCGCTGATATTCGGCTTCTCTGGCGGCGAGCGCGCAGGCATTCGGCGAAAGCTTTGCGGCATCGTGTGTGAATTTTTCGGCGAATTCCGTCCATGAGAGCGCCTTTGCGAGCGAATTCATGATCTCGGCCTGATCGGCAGTATCTGGGAGATTCTGTTTGAGATCAGCCCAGGCATCCAGCGCGAGGCGCGGCTGTTTCTGCTTGAGGTATTCGAGCATGAGGTATTCGTGTGCAAGCGCGAACTGCGGGGCATCTGTGGATAATTGCTTAAGGAGTGCGATGGCTTTTTCGCTTCTGAGTGCAGGCGCGAGGTCTTTGTCGTTCGAGTAGCGCATGGCGAGCCAGAAATTGGCGACGGCATCATCGGGATGTTTTTTGAGTGCTTCGGTGAGGATTGCGTCGGCGTGCTGTGCATTCCCGTCTGCGATCGCGATGGGTGCGGCGATCCAGGTCTGGAGGAGGTCACCCGTGGCTGCGCTGGTATCGCCGAGCAGCCGTGTGTTGTCGATTCTGGCAATCGCTTTGACCGAGCTGCTGTCTGGGATCGCGCCTGAAGTATCATCGAGTTCGCGTATGGAATCGAGGCCGTTCTGCGGGGTGAGCCACAGGCGGATGAGGCTTGTCGTGTTTGCGGTCGACGAGAGGGCGATGCGCAGCCTGATCAGGTGTTCGCCTTCCGGGATGCTGAATGTCGAGGCGAGCGTGGCATTTTTCCCAAAGTCCTTGATGTCGCGTGTCAGGACGGGTGTGTTATCGACGAATACCGTGTAAAAATGCGCGCCCTGGACGGTGAGCATGATGTCCTGGGGGGTATCGGAAACGATGCGCGTTTCGGCGGCATAGATTCCGGTAAAGCTTGCTGCCATGGGGGTGCGATTTTCGGGGGCATATTTGAACGGCGTGAGCGTTTTTGAGCCGACCGTGTAGGCATCTGCGAGCTTTGGATCGCTGTCGAAGGGTTGTGCGGCTTCGAACCCGGTCATGAGGAAGCCCGTGAAAGGCCCAATCCATGACCATTTGACGAGTGGCAGTGCCGTGGGATGCGACAGTGTGCTCTGACCGGGGGCGTTGCGCATGGCGATATTTTGGAGCACGGCGAGTTGCGCGGCAGCATAAGGGTCAGCGAGTCGAACGGTCTTGAGCTTGTCAAAGCTGAGCGGTTCGACGCTGTAGCCTGAAATCATCTTGAGGCGGACAACTGCGGATGTCGCGAGCGTGTCATCTGGGTGCGTCGTGAGGAAATCCGTGAACCGCGAAATCGCGGTTGCATTGAGGCCACGCAGCGCGGCGAGTTCCGCATGAAGGTATGCGGCAACTGGCGAATTCGCGCACATCGCAGGCGTGAGTGCGGTCTCGGCACCTTCGAGATCGCCCTTGGAAATCTTGGCGATGATGTCTGCGAGTTCTGATTCAGCGCGTTGGGCTGAAGGCCAGGTATGCCAGGCACCCTGAGAGGATTTGGTCGTGGCACAGCCGGCACTCAGGGCCGCAAGTGCGATCATGATGGCGATGGTATATCTTTTCATGGGTATGTCTCAGGGATTCGGGTTAAAAATCAATGCGGTATTGGGTGTTCATGCGTCGATCGTATTTTTGGAGAAAATCGATGAACGCCGTGTAATTTTCGGGAGAAATTTTGATCGTATCGAGCGCGAGCGAGGCTTTTGTGGTGATCTGATCGCCGTCGCGTCGTGCCGAGATCGAGAATTTTCCGAAGGAGCTACTTTCGTTGAGATCGTCGGGCAGAACGACGCGCGCGCCTTGCGGCAGCTTCAGCGTGACTTCTTTTTGGAAAGTGAGTGGCACGGGCAGGATGAGCGGCAATTTTCGGGACGCGGTCGGGGCAAAGTTGTGCACCATGCCGGCAGGTGCGAGCGCGGGATAGACGAGCCAGGTGCTTCCGTCGGTCTTGACGATATCGGTGAAGGATGTGGATGCACTGAGGTCGAGATGGACATCTCGTTCGAGATCGGTCAGGTCTGACATCGAAAATGTGTCGATCTTGGTGCCCGGAATGGCATAGGCGATCTCGGATTCAAGGCGTTCGCGTTGCAAATTTTCGATCTGGTAGCGTTCGCGGTAGCTTGGGGCAAAATAGCCTGAGTAGTCGGCAGACAGCGAGTATTTGAGCTCGTCTTTGGTGGTCAGATCCATGCTGTATATGAGGTGCGTGACGTTCTCGGAGGCTTTGCTGACGGGGATTTTCCGCAGCGTATAATGCGCGTCATCGGTGACGATGAGCGCCCATGCATCTTGGTCAAGCGCGGGGAGTTCGCGTGTGCCGCTGAATTCTGCGGTGCCGTCGAGGAACAGGTCGAACTGCGGGACATAGAGGATCGCGTGATCAAACATATAGGGTGTCGCGAGTTCGGTCGAGATATCGCCGTTCTGTCGAGTCCTCGCCAGGACGAACTCGGAGTCGATGCCGGCTTCTTTGAGCATGACTTTGAGCAGGCTTGCCTTGTCTTTGCAGTCGCCGAAACGGCGTTCGAATATCTGCGAGACAGGATATGGCTTGTGGCCGTGTATGCCGAACTCCAGGGCGACATAGCGTGTGTTTTTGACGACGAAGCTGTGGATTTTCTTGAGTTTTTCAAAGGGATCCGAGATGTCGTCTGTCAGCTCGCGCACTTTTGCGCGGATCGCGTCATCGGCTTTCCACTGGGGTAACGCGAGGTCGATATACCAGTTTGTCATGTCTTGCCACGAGTCGAATGTGGAGACCAGGAGGAAGGGCATGACTTCGGTGGCTCCGGGCATCTGCGCTTCGGCGATGAAGCGCGGCGTGTCTTTTTCCTCGAAGATGGTCACGGTGTTGCCGTCGACAGTCTTTGTCGTGACGGGCGTTTCTGTGGCGCCTTTGGGATCATGCCTGAAGAACCTGACAGGGAGGTTTGCCGGCGCGATGACGGTATATCTGGACCACTGGCGCGTAAACCACTGCTGCAGCTGGTAGATGTCGCTGAAATAGGCAACGCTGCCTGCAGAGATCTGTGTCTGGGTTTTCTTGAATTTGTATTCGATGATATCGCCGACGGCGAGATCCGGCACTTCGATGACGACTTGGCGTTGGTCGTAATACATGCGGATCGATTCGTCGGCCATGTTGTATTCGGATTTGTTGTAAAGCGTTCGGGTAGAGCCGTCTTTTTTTTGGGTGCGGACCGAAATGATTTCAAGTTTTTCGTCGTTCGGCGAATAGTTGATGGGCATGGCGCGGACCGCCTTGAGCCCTTGTTCGTCGAGGATCTCGAACGCGATCTGGTTATATGTCGAGGACATGCCGTTGGGGAGGATGCGCACGACGCGGTTATCGAGCAGAGAGACGAGCCCGACGGCGTTTTTATCGCGGTTCTTGGGAATGTCGGCGATCTCGTAGGGCGCTTCAAATGCCTCAGTTTTGCCCTTCTGGGCGTTGTCTGCTTCCTGGTGGTTTGCGAGCAGTTTGAGCGTCTGGAGCTTGTTCGTGAGGATTTCGTTCTGAGGTTCGAGCTTGAGCGCCATTTCGTATGCGGCGATGGCTTCGGCGTAATCCCCCGTCTTGAGCGAGTGTTCGGCAAAGAACGACCATCGGTTCGGATCGTTGACGCGCGTCGAGAGATAGATCATGAACTGGCTTGCGGCATCTGCAGTGAAATGCGCGCGTTCGAGCGCATCGCGATAGGCGCGGTTGTTTGCGCGTGGCGCATCCGTGCCGTATTCGGAGACGAGGTTGAGCCAGAATTTCCAGAAATAGTCGTCATTGGGGTGGACTTCAAAGAAGCGGTCTGCGGCTTTTTGAATTGTAGCGAGTTCGTCCGCGAGGACGTTGTTGTCGTTTGCGGAGACAGCGCGTTTGAGGCGGCCTTCGAGGTAGTCCGTCAGATAGGCGGATGCATTTTTGTCGTGTTCGAGGAGCATGCCGAGGTATCGCTGGTATTCGGCGGTGAGCTTGCGTTCGGAGAGCGCGCCCATGACGAGCGGGATGAGATATCGTTCGCAGGTGGGGCAGCTTTGTGTGTCTGCGAGCATGTCTTTCATCGCGGTGAAAGCCTGTTGTCCGTTGAGTTCTGCGAGCGCGAGGAGCTTGCGCCGGAGCGGCTCGTAAGAGATGCCGTTGACCGTCGGGGCCTTGAGGTTTTCGAGTGTTTTCCGTATTTGCGGCCATTCATCGACGAATCGCGCGCCGGAATCGCCCTGGTCTTCGGACGCGAGTATCATCTGGCGCGCATAGATCAGCGTCATGCGAGGGTCATTCGGGAACCGTTTCATCGCGCGGGACAGGAACTGCAGGCTTTTGGCGTGGTTGTTGAGCGCAAGTATCGCGAGTTCGAGTTCGTCGGGTGTCATCGCGGCCGTGGCATCGAGATCGGAAAAGAGCAGGTCGTTGATGCGGCGTTCGGCATCGTCCTGAGGCAGGATTTCACGCGCGATGAAAGCGCGCAGTGCCGGGGATGCCTTTTCATCGGTGAGGATCGGATAGAGCACGGATTGTCGCGGCGTATCGGGTTTGTCCGTACCCAGTTTTTCCGAAACGATCGGTTTGGAAATATCCGTTTTGAAATTGAGAGGCTTGCCGTTTCGGTCGGAGATAAAGACGTAAAACCCTGGTTCTTCTTCGAGCGAGGCGGTCTTGATGGTCAGCACATTTTCGCCGGGCTGTAGCGTGATCGGCCAGCGCTCGCCGAATTTTGGCGCGGGCACGGGGCCTTTTTCAACGGCATGTACGACGCGCTTTTGATTGAGCCATGCCACGACAGGCGTAGATGCGGGGATTTCGATATCGGCTTCGACGGGCTTTGTGCCGTCAATCACGATGCGCGTCGCGAGGAACATCGTCGCGTAACCGGGATTATAGACGCGTTCCTGTGGGCGTATTGCGCCCTGGTTGCCTGTCGATTCGTAGGGCACCCAGCTGAGCGCGGGGTACATTGCGCCTTCGGTGTTCTGGCTCGTGTCGTAACCATTTTCGGGCGGGAACGCGCGGTCAAAATCGAACATCGAGGCCGCTTCGAACGGAAAGGATACGAGGAAACTGGTGACTGATCCGGGCTGCGCGCTCTGCGAGGCAGAGCCAGCGGTCATGCGCTGTGCCTGATGCGCTTTTGTCCAGTTGATGAAACGCTCTATGGCAGGACTGCTTGATTTCATGTTTGCAATCTCAGCCTCGATCGCCTCATCCGCGCCATGCGAGTCGGCAAGCGCCGCTCTTTGCATCAGCGCAGCAAGCGCAGGTCCGTCGGTGTTCTGGGCATAGGCGCCGGAAGCGCATGCGCAGGAAAAAATAATACAGGCGATGAGTTTCTTATGCATGTCTGAGCCCTGACGATAAATCTCAAAAAGGAGCATCCCGTCGCCTTATAGCACGAATGCCCGCGCAAGTGTAACTACACACGTCGGGGTGATATTCCAGTGTGTTTGGCGTGGGACGGCCTATGCGCGTGGCGCATACGGCGCGCATTGGCGCGTCTATCTTCGATACGCCGCGCAGAGACGTGTCACGACACGCAAGAGACGTGTCACGACACGTCTTTACAGGGAGGCGCGCGCCTATGCGCGTGGCGCATACGGC
>JAFZFY010000015.1 GCA_017555665.1 Pseudomonadota bacterium
GGTCAGCACGTGTTTGCGCGTGGGCGGGCGGCGATATGTTGTTTTTGGGGGGCTTTTGAGGATGTGAATTTGTTTTTGGGGGCGTGTTTGTTCTGATCGTGTGTGGGTGAAGCGCCTGCTGCGGGAGAGAACTTGTTGGGGGGCGTCTGTGCGCTGTTTGTGTTGCTGGGGGCTTTTTCTTGCGGATGATCTGCAATTTTAGCCGAATCAGATATGATATGATTCAGCGCATCTTGATCTATCGTACTGAAAGATATATTGTTTGCATCATATTTGATGTCACATTCAGTCGGGAAATGCACACGGGCGTTGAGGTTGAGGTAAGTATTTGCTGGGATGATGGCTATATTTGAATATGTATTTCCTTTGACGGTATAATAAAAAGCGACATAATATTGGCATTGTCCGGTACAATAGGCTGTAGGATCCGACGGGATGAGGTTTTGAATGAGGGTACCTGTTCCTGTGAGTGTTCCTTTGGTGGTCAGGTGTCTGACAGAGGGGTTGAAGAGGCTGAGGATCCTGCGGAACGTTTTTTTAATTTTGGTCAGGAGGCGGACGGGCGGGGCTGGCTTATCATCTTTCGGGGATCTGCCCTGCATGACATTTTCAATGTATTGGATGAATTCGGAAATATTCTGCGGGCGATTTGTAGGATTTTTGTCGAGCAGGATATCGAGAAGCTCGATCATGTTTTCCGAGGTGTCGGGGGATAATTGTGCAATCACGGGCTTGAACTGCAAGGAGAAGAGTTCGGATGGGATATCGTAAGGCGGTACGCCAGTGAGCATGTGGAGGATGGTGGCGCCGAGCGCGTAATAATCTGACTGTATGGCGCTGTCGCCGACGATTTGTTCGGGCGCCATATAGCCGAGCGTGCCGGCGACGGTGGAGCCCTGCTGTCTTTTTTGGGGGTTAGCGACGGCTCCGAAGTCGATGAGCCAGGGATCGATATCGGCATAGGCATTGTATGCCTGCTCGGGTATCGAGCCGGCATAGGCATTGTATGCCTGCTCGGGTATCGAGCCGGCATAGGCATTGTCTGTCTGTTCGGGCATCCAGCAGAGGATATTGGAAGGCTTGATATCCCTGTGAATGATGGCAGGGGCATAGTTCAACTCGAGCTCGCGGAGGATCTCCGCGAGTTTGCGCATGAGGCACAATGCTTCGTGTTCGTTGAATTTGCGTCCTTTATCGAGGTAAGACTGGAGCGAGGGGGCATCGATGTATTGCTGGACGAGGGCGCAGTCGCCATCCTTTGAATGGAGGATCGTTTTATATAATTTGGGGACGCCGTGTATATCGAGACTTTTGAGGACTTGGGCCTCTCTTTGAAAGAGTTCGTAGCTTTTGAGGGATTCGAGTTGCGAGAATTTGAGCGATTTGATCGCGACCGTGGTGTCGCCGATGAGCGTGCGCGCGAGCCATGTTTTTCCGTTGGAGCCTTCTCCGAGTAGACGGATGAATCGGTAGTCTTTGGTGAGCGCAGGCGGTGGCGTGATCTGCTCGTCTGTTAAGGCGTTGTCGTGTTTTGCGGGCGTGTTTGGATTGTTTTGTGAACCGTAGTCTGTGAGGGGGATATGGACGGTATCGGGCAGAATGGCGTCTTGAGCGCTTTGCGCATTCTGTGGATCTGCGGCGTGGGCGTTGTCGTGTGTGGATGCGATATCATTCATGATATGTATATGATCGGGATTTGGAAAGTGTCATTTGAGAGGGGGTAGCGGCGTATGCGCGGAGCCTGAAAGGCGAGCACATAGCCGCGCAGGGGGAGTCATCCCCCCTTCCCCAAAAGCGGCGCGATCATGTGTCTCTTGAGGAGACGATCCTGTTGAGGTCGGTGATATCCTGGAGCGGGATTGGAAACGGCATGGAGATGACATCGTGCGCGCCTCTGATCGTCTTATGAATGAGGTAGAGGATCGGGAGCGGATCGCCGGGATGAAGATTCGGCATATTCGGGGAGATATAAGTCCGGATGAGGTCATTGGGATTGTTATCGTCTGGTGGATTGAATTTATAACGGATATGGAATTCAGCAGGCTGTTCGCATACATAAGAGGACTGATCAAATTTGTGCATTTTTTCAATGGAAGGCTGTTTGTATTCGATATCAATGACGGTGGCCATGGAGCGTCTGCCATCTGTGATGAGTTTATAATAATCGTTAATATATAGGCTGTTTTTGAAGCGATCTTCATAAAGTGATTTTACAAAAGCATGTCGTTTTTCGCGGTTTACAGCGTTCACAGCGAGTATGATATAAGCAATCAAGGGCAAAGTGAGGAGACATGCATACCATGAGAAGGAGAAGACGATGCTTATGAGGTAAAACAGCGCAAGGAAAGAAGCAAACATCATCACGAGCGCGATGCTGAAAGGATTATGGGCGATAAAATTCATGAGCGGAGGGAGCGCGCGCGTTTCGGGCGAGTCGCGGAGGACTGGATGGAGGTATGCGTCGGGTTTTCGCCTGTGGTCATTGTCGCCGAGCATCTGCCAGAGTTCGACGTTTCCGGGCTGTCCGAAGGCGTTGACTTCTCTGAGTTTTTGGTCGAAAGTCTCTGGGGTGATGTCTGTGACCGTTTCGAGACTGGGGATCTCGTAGTTGCCTTTGGCAAAAGCCTGAAAGATGTCGCGAATTTTTTGATGATCCGTGAGCCTGATCTTTACGAGCGGTTCCGTCATCTGCCTGAGGACGGGTACGATCTGTGGCGGGATATTTTCGAGGAGGGGATCGATGATCAGGCGGAAATCCTTGACCTGTATGGCATCGGGTGAGACCCCGCTGATGAGTGAGACGAGCATGACGCCGAGCGCGTAGATGTCGCTTGCGGGTTCGGGATGACCGGTGATCTGTTCAGGCGGCATGTATCCGTATGTGCCGGCGACGGTGGATCCGCCGCTCTGTATCTGGGGGTTTGCGACGGCGCCGAAGTCGATGAGGGTGACATCGAAGCCGCTCGGCGTTGGGGTGAGGATGATGTTTGAAGGCTTGATGTCTCTGTGGATGATGGGCGGGTCGTGGTGATGGAGTTTATCGAGGAGGTCGATGAGCTGGCATGCGATCTGGAAGATGCGCGTGAGGCTGAAACGGTGTCCGAGGCGGATCATCTCGGCGAGCGTGTGTCCATCGATATAGTCCTGCACGATGGCCGCGGCGGGGCGGCTGCCGGCGAGGTGTTCAGCGGCTTCGTGGAATCGAGCGATGCCGGGCATGTCGAGCATTGAGAGCGTTTCGACTTCGCGGTGGAATAGGTCGTAGGCCTTCCATGAAGAGATGGAATCGATCGATATCTGCTTGATGGCGACGCACGCATTTGAAGATCTGGCGCGTGCGAGATAGACATCGCCCTGATTGCCGCGTCCAAGGACGGCGCAAAGCTCGTATTTGTCCTGAAGTTCCGGGATGAGCAGGTCTTTGTCGGTGAGCGGGGCTCCGATGAAGGGGGCGTTTGAGGCGTGAGAGGGTTCTCGGTCGCCGTAAGCCGGGTAGTTTGCGGGGCTGTGGTGGCGTAGCAGGCCGTGTTTTTTCGATTGCCGGGATGATTTCGAGGACATTTGGATTGGCGTGATTGTGGAAACGATACGGCGTGTGCTCATCAAAGTCGTGCGGACGCGGCTTGTGTTGAGTATAAAGCCGAATCCATTATAACAGTACATGCATGAAATGGTAGGAAGTTTTTGGGTCGAGATTTGATTAGCAATTAGCAATTGAGAGCGGCATAGGGGATTTATAAATGTGTGTGTAAATAAGAAAGTGTCATTAAGTGCTCAAATTGGAAGGCATCATTAAGTTGTAATTTATGATATTTACAATTTATGATGTATAAATATATAAACTCCAAAACGTCCGCGTATTGTCCAGTGGACAATAGCGGACGTGAGCCGCCGCGTATTGACCGCAGGGCAATAGCGGCGAGAAAAGAGTGTGTATGCGTGGGTGGTGAATGTGGGTGAAATGGGGCGCAAACCGGGGGGCGGTCAAATTTGCATGAAACGGATAGAACACGTGTTTTGTCAGTTGTTATAATTTGTAAATAAGCGTATTAGACGCGGACAGAGTGTCGGTCCATTCGGGCTGACCATTTTTTTCAGGAGTTGAAACAATGGTTGAATTTTCAGAGATCCTCAAGAAAGCAGAATCGTACAGAGCCGAAATGACGCAGTTCCTGCGCGACATGATCGCGATCCCGAGTGAATCGTGTGAAGAGCGGGACGTGGTTCTTCGCATCAAGCAGGAGATGGAGAAAGTCGGTTTTGACAAAGTGAATATCGATCCGATGGGTAACATCCAGGGTTACATCGGACACGGGAAGCACGTGATCGCGATGGATGCGCATATTGATACGGTCGGGATCGGCGATATCCGTCTTTGGACGGAATGCGATCCTTACAAGGGTAAAGAGGATGAGAATACGATCTGGGGCCGTGGCGGTTCGGATCAGGAAGGCGGCATGGCTGCGATGGTTTACGCAGGCAAAGTGATCAAGGATCTTGGTCTTGAAGGCGACTACACGCTGATCGTCTCCGGCACGGTTCAGGAAGAGGATTGCGACGGACTTTGCTGGCAGTACATCGTGAACGAGCTGAAGCTGCGCCCGGAATTCGTGGTGATCACGGAGCCGACGAGCCTCCGCATCTATCGCGGTCATCGCGGCAGAATGGAGATCTGTGTGGAGACACGCGGCGTGAGCTGCCACGGTTCAGCGCCTGAACGCGGCTCGAACGCGATTTACAAGATGGCCGACATCCTTCAGGATATCCGCGAGCTCAATCGCGATGAATATGACAATGACCAGGCGGTGAAGGGTCTCGGCAAGATGCTCGACCCGAAATATAACGAGCGCTGGGAAGATGCGCGTTTCCTCGGACGCGGCACGATCACGACGAGCCAGATTTTCTACACGAGCCCGAGCCGTTGCGCGGTGGCCGACTCCTGCAAGATCTCTCTGGACCGCCGTATGACGGCTGGCGAGACAGCCGAATCGTGCCTCGAAGAGATCCGCAACCTGCCCGCCGTGAAGAAGTGGGGCGATGATGTGACGGTCTCGATGTACACATACGAGCGTCCCTCCTATACCGGCCTGAACTATCCGACCGAATGCTTCTTCCCGACGTGGGTCATTCCGAACAGCCATCCCGCGTGCGAATCGCTGGTGGAAGCGTACAACGGCCTTTCGGCGGCAGACGGCGCGAAGCGTTTCTTCAATGAGAAACCGACGATCGACAAATGGACGTTCTCGACGAACGGCGTCTCGATCATGGGCCGTTACGGCATCCCGTGCATCGGCTTCGGTCCCGGCGCGGAAGAGCAGGCGCACTTCCCCAATGAGAAGACCTGGAAAGATCATCTCGTCACGGCATGCGCGATGTATGCGGCAATTCCGTTGACGTATTGCAAGAAAGTCGACTGATAATCGGCATCGTCTGTTTGGAAGGCGCGTACCGGCCTTCCGGGATCTGTGGCGGCATATCCGGTTTTGAAGGACCGGCGATGCTGCCTTCTTTTTGTGATAAATTTCGATAGCTTGGCGCGGGGCCGTGCCCCGTGCTTTCCGATATGGCAGCCGTGAGGCTGCGGATTAGACAATTTGCAGGAGAAAACATGCAGACTCAGTTCCGTGGAAAACATTTTGTAACGCTTCGTGACTGGACCAAAGACGAAATCGACACGCTTCTTGATGTTTCATCCGACCTCAAGCGCGATTTTGCGATGGGCCGTGTGAACAATATCCTTGAGAATCAGACGATCTTCCTGATGTTCATGGAGCAGTCCACGCGCACGCGCAATTCTATGGAAGCCGGCATCACGCAGCTCGGCGGTCACGGCCACTTCATCGATGGCCAGACGGCTCAGCTCGCTCATGGCGAGAGCGCCAAGGACACGGCGATCATCCTGTCCCGTATGGGTCACGCGATCGCGATGCGTTACTGCAACTGGAGCTATGGCAACAAGTTCATCTCCGAGATGGCGAAATGGGCGACCGTTCCCGTCATGAACCTCCAGTGCGACCTCTATCACCCGATGCAGGCGATTGCCGACCTGATGACGATGCAGGAAAAATTCGGCCGCGATCTCAAGCGCATCAAGGTCTCCATCATCTGGGCGTATGCGGAATCGCACAAGAAGCCGATTTCGGTTCCCCTTTCGCAGGTTCTTCTTTTCCCGCGTTATGGCATGGACGTTTGCCTCGCGCATCCGAAAGGCTGGGAACTTCCCGATTGGGTTATCGCCGAAGCGAAAGCGAATGCGGAACGCTATGGCGGCACCGTGACCGTGACGGACGATGAAGCCGAAGCCTATCGCGGCGCGCACATCGTCATTCCCAAAAACTGGGGCAACTGGGTCAACGATCAGACCGGTCTCCAGGCATCCGGTGCCGTCAAGGTCGTCGATGATGCCCTCCGCGCGCATAAATCGTGGAAATGCACGGCTGAAAAAGTCGCGACCTGCGATCCCGATTATGTGTATATGCATGCGCTTCCCGCAGACCGCAACAACGAAGTCGAGAACGAGATCATCGACGGCCCGCACAGCATCGTCTATGATGAGGCCGAGAACCGTCTGCACACGGCGAAGGCTGTCATGGCTCTGACCATGGGCGGCCGCGGCGGCGCGCACATGTAATTATGTGGCACGGCTATGCGTTGCATACGCCGCGTTTTTTGCGTAAGAGACGTGTCACGACACGTCTCTACATTTGGCGCGGCTATGCGTTGCATACGCCGCGTTTTTTGCGTAAGAGACGTGTCACGACACGTCTCTACTGTCGGCTTGTAGCCGATACGCCGCGCGGGACGTTCCACGGAACGTCTTTACATATTTGGCGCGATACAATTTATATTGAAATACCATGTATTTGTGTGTATTTGGACAATGCCAGCTGTGACGCGAGAAATGGCAGGGTTTTTAGTAGAAAGAGGCTCCAATGTTATCGGTATTTCAGGCATTTACAATCGGTATTTTCAGCTTTAACGGTGCATCCATGGTGGCGATTCTTGTCATCTCCATTGTGGTAATTGCAATCGTGTTCTATGCTATCAGGGATTATATTAAAGAACATCCCAAAAAAGCGATAGCGATCATCCTGGTTTTGTTGATTTTGTTGGCCGGTGGCGCGTTCGCGTGGAAATATGTTGGGCCTGCATTAGATAAGTATCTGACGCATACGATTGATCAGACGATCAATGGCGCTGCGGATAAGGGCAATGCTGATGATGCCGACAAGGGCAATGCCGACAGTCAGCAAGCAGATACCCAGAGTGCCGACAGTCAGAACGAGGACAGTCAGAACGAGGACAGCAAGAAGGCTGATAAGAAGAGCAGTCGTAAAAAAAGCGATCGTAAGAAGGCTGATCAGAAATAAAGCGATGCTATAAAATTGCGGATATGGCTGTTCTGGGCATCTCCTGCCGTACTCACCATGTTCTATGACTGTGGATATGGCAAATCGGTAGCCCCTCATCAGGGGGCTGATTGGGGGCAATCCTGTTTCCGGGGTTACGTGCTTTGTGCGTAACCCCGGCTGTACGCAGTCACCCTTTCAGAGGGATTGATATGCAAACAGCTCGGTCTTGACATGCGATATTACATATCCGCGTTCGTAGAACTGAACCCTTTATATAAAGTGGTGCATGCGATGATCGGTTATGGAAAATACTTAAGATCGGAGATGTTGTTATTTGATGTTATTTAATATTTTTCTGATTCATGGAGCGAATATATGTTTCTGCAATTTTTCGGGTCTGTGCATTTTCTGATGTGTTTGCGCCGATGGCATAGATCCAGTCATAGTTGGCGGCATCCATGATATTGCCGATAGCGCGAACGAGCAGCGCGCGCATGGTTTCATGTTCAAATAGAATAATCGCGGCTTCTTCATGGTATTTTCTATAAATGACAGGGCATTCAGCGTGAATGGGCGTATTCTCAAAAGCCTGTTTCATGGCCGGGACATCATTTTTTGTGGCAGTGAATCGGAGGACATCGGTGGCATAGCATCGCATTTCTTGGGAGATATCAGGCGTGTCGAGATATTTGAAAGCAAGCGCGGCGGTTTCGGTCTTCTTCATCGATTTAAGATAGAAGAATGCATATTGCAGGACCTGAGGACTGCAGTCCCTTGCCTCAAGGCATGTATCGAGTATGCTCAGAGCCTCCCTGTATGCCATAGGATCATCGAGAATATAGAAGGCAAAAAGTGTCGCCGGCACGAGAACCGTATCCGCATGGTTGCGTTCAAAAGTGGCGCGCATGACGGTCAGGAGTGATCCGCGAGCCTGTTTCCATTCGAGTCTGGCGAGCGCGATGGCGGCTTCCTGCCTGGAAATAGGGTCAAAATTATCAGATCTGAGTATATCCATGAGATCGCTGGCAGACTCCGATATCTTCGCTTTCCCGGCGAGATAGGCAGCCCATGCGCGTACATTGTCGTCCTCGTCCCGGATGCAATTCATAAGACCTTCGCGGATTTCAGGATCCTGCCACTTTGAAGAATGATATGGATTTGAGATCGTCCGAATGACTGCGGCGCGTTCTGTGGGATCCGTGCTTCTCATGGAGATGACGATGCCGCCGATGTTCTGATACCATCTGATGTTTGATCCGGTGCATATGTCGCAGCCAAAACCGAGAGCGATGATCGATATCAGCCAGACGAATATAAAGTAGATATTCTTATTTTTTAGAAGCGCTTTTTGGTCTTCAATATCATCGGGCGTATAGCTGTCGCCGAGATGCATTTTTTTTAGCCATGGTCCTGCAAAGATGATATCGCCGATGAGGAGCGCAAGGAGGTAGCCGACGACGAGTGTTGCGATATAGATCAGGATGATGATCGCGATATTGAGCAGTGACCATGTGCTGATATACCGGATGAACATGCCGGCACCGAGGTAGCAGAGGCAGAGTGCGGCGATGGCGCATGCGGCAGTGACTCTAAGCCTTGTGCGTGACGAAAGGGTCTTTTTGAAGATGCCGATTTCGTACATATTCGGTATGACTTCGACACGGAAGGATGTTTTTTTTGAAGATTTGGCCACTGTAATCTCCTGATAGGCTTGCGATGATAGGCAGATGTTTTGGATGGGGGAAGAATCCCCCTTCGCGGCTATGTGCTCGCCAGGCAAGGCGCGCCGCAGCGCGTCTTGCCTGGCTGCGCGCATACGCCGCTACCCCCTCGTCGAATATATATGCATTGGATTATATATACATACATATATGCACAGGGCACACCAAAAGAAAAGCGCCCATTGGGCGCTTCGATCGGAAAACGAGCGTTATCGGGGATGCATGCATCCCGATAACGCGAGTCAGGAACCATCTATGCTCTAGGAAGAGGTTGGATCCTATTCGAGAGCATGGGATAGGCATTTTAGCTGGTCAGACCGGATTCACGCATGAATATTAGATGCAACCAGATATATACCGTCTGATGATATCATATCCGCACGAATGGTTCGTATCCGAATATGTATCATGCATTACGCACGGAACACGGTGACATGATTGAGGAAGACGGGTTCGAGGGGCTTGTCGCGGTGGTCTCTGCGGACGCGTGCGATTTTTTTGATGACATCGAGACCGTCGACGACTTTTCCGAAAACGGAATGTCTATTATCGAGGTGAGGGGTAGGGACTTCAGTGATGAAGAACTGTGAACCATTAGTGTTGGGGCCGGCATTAGCCATAGAGAGGATGCCGGGGGCATTATGCCGGAGTTTCGGGCTGAATTCATCGCGGAATTTGTAGCCAGGACCGCCCGTGCCTGTGCCTCTTGGGCATCCGCACTGAATCATGAAATCAGGGATGACGCGGTGGAAGATGAGTCCGTCATAGAAAGGTCTCTGAGCGGGTTCACCCGTGAGTTCATCGATGAATTCGATCTGTCCCGTTGCGAGGCCGACGAAGTTTTTGACGGTATTGGGGACGAGGTCTTCGTAGAGTTCTGCAGTCATATCCCCGAGGGAGGTTTCGAAGCGGACATAGAGTTTGCCAGTGCCGGGAATATTGACATGATTGAAGCTGACCATAAAACTCCTTAATGGTGAGGGCAGCCGTCGGCTGCCACGGGAATCCCGAAGAAATGGGAGCAAGTATGTGACTGTCGCGCGTGAAGCGTGAGATCCTATATGGGAGGAGACGGCAGACGCGCGTAGTTATGAGGAGTATATCAATTTTGGCAGAGGAGGGGTAAAAAAAAAGGGCAGGAAACCTGCCCTTTTTTCAGGTCATGCAATGACCTTAAAGCGTAGTGGATTAGCCACCAATCTGCATATTTTCAACAACGAAGGTGATCTCTTCGGTCACAACATCATTGCCTTTACCATCGAGGGCGCTGATTTTCCAAGCTTTGGGCCAGCAGCCGAAGAGGTACCATGTGCGGATGGGGTTACCAGCATTGTCGTTGAGGATAATGGAGATGTCGCGACGGACATACTGACCTTCGCGGGCGAGTCTCCACCATTCCTGGAGATCCGGGGTCACAATGTAACCTTTTTTAAGGGTGACATCGCCGAATTTTGCACGGCCGGGACGTTTACGGAGGGTCAGATCATCGCCATCCTGGAATTCGATGACTTCCAGTTCAGCATTGATTCCGTCTACGCCTTTGAAGTAACCGGCAGTGACACCACCGATATCAACTTTAAAGTTGTAAGCACCAACGTGATCCAAATCAGTACGACGGCTAGGCATATTCTCTCTCCTTTTAGTTAAACCGAAGCTGCCAACCACTGGCATAACTCGGCTGAACCATTATGTCCCCCCATGAACGACATGTGCATGGGGAAACGGTTTAAAAACAATCTAAACGAATTATTCGGAAACGTCACCGCCGGCAGGCATCTGACCGATACGGAAGATGACGAATTCAGCGGGTTTCACGGGGCAGATACCAACTTCGCAAACGAGCTGGCCGGCATCGATGACTTCGGGGGGATTGGTTTCTTCGTCGCATTTGACATAGAAAGCCTGTTCCGGGGTCTGACCGAGGAAGGCACCGGTACGCCAGATGCGGAGGAGGAAAGCAGTGATGGTACGTTCAACACGTTTCCAGAGGCGCTGATCGTTCGGTTCGAAGACGACCCACTGGGTACCATTTTCGATGGACTGTTCAACCATGTTGAACAGACGGCGAACGTTGACATAACGCCACGAGGGATCGCTGGAGATGGTGCGGGCACCCCAAACGCGGATACCGCGATTGCGGAACATGCGGATGCAGTTGATGCCTTTGGGGTTGAGGATATCCTGTTCACCCTTGGTGATGTTGTATTTGAGGCCGAGGGCGCCACGGACGAGTTCGTTAGCGGGGGCTTTGTGGACGCCGCGTTCCGAGTCGCTACGGGCATAGATACCAGCCATATATCCCGAAGGCGGCTGATAGATATTGCCTTTCTGAGGATCATAAACTTCGATCCACGGGAAGTAGTATGCACCGTATTTGGAATCACGGGGTTTCGGAAGTCTGTCAACGCCGCCTTTCTCGATGGTTTCGGGGCTATCGAGGATGGCGAAACGATATTTCATGTTCTCGCAGTGGCTCAGGAGGGCATCCTGAATTGCGGGATCGGTCATACCGGGGGCGCAGACGAGGGAGATGTCATCGATTTCTTCGAGGAGTTTGAGACCGCTACGGGCACCGGGGCCATTGTCCTTGCCGATATAAAGGGCTGCGCGGCTGGCAATCTTCTCACCATCGGGATCGACGCTGGCTTCGGGATCCCACTGACCGACATTCACAACATAGGCGCGACCGCCGCCGTTGTTGAAGAAGCCATAAACAGCATGTGCGAGATATTCGCTGTTCTGGAAATCACCAAAGTTTTTCGTAAACTGGCTCCAGTTTGTGCAGAGAATCGGTTCATTCACTGGTCCAACTGAGCACTCACCAAGGAATGCAAGCGTGTTAGTGCCCGCTGCTTCGATGGGCTTTGTGCCACGATCAACTTCTTCTACATAAACACCAGGTGACAAATACGTAGTTGCCATGTGAACTCCTGAATAATTTCCGGTGATAAACACTGGGTCACTAAACTAACAGAGGACCATCCCCTGTCACGTTATTTTAGGCTACCGCCTCTAATTCCTTATCTTCGGCCTTGGCCGGAAAGCTTGACCGAACGGTCGAACGTCCTGCGGATCGGATCACTCCTTCTGTCGCTGTCAAGATATGTCCAGACGCAGAACTGAGCTGCAGGTCTGACTTTCTCGCCCATGCTGCGCCAGAATGACATCGTTTCCTCATATCCGAACTTTGTCTCTTCCACGGGACGAAGCGCTATGATTTCGCGCTGCCTGAATGAATATCCTTGAAGCAGGCCTTCGCCTATCTCTGGATGCTCATAAAACACCTTGATTGCCAACGCCAGCAAGACATGCTCTTCCTGGGGCGTTTTTCCCCATGCTGATACCGTGTAATATAACTTCAAAAGCAGTGATGGGTCAACAGAATATTCAACCACTTCGCCTGTATCGTCGTTTACACTCATCAGCTTCTGACCGCGTTCCCTGACGATCGGATCGACGCAGACCGCGCTCAGAAAAAGTGATAATGCTGGAAGCTTCTTGATGTTCTCTTCCGTTGGGATTGTCGTGTACAACTCCACGTCTTTGTATCCGGCATTCTTCAGGCTGGATTCAAGAAGTTTCTGAAGCGTCGTGCTGACGTCTTTAATGACCTCGAATTGTCCCACTTGAATTTCTCCCTCAGGGTTCTGAGCAGAGGCTTTCGCCTTTCTCCAGAAGACTTATTCGCCATGCATTCTATTGGTAACCTATGCAACCTTATGTTGTCAACGAATTTCACCGGAAAAAATCAATCTTCCGAATCGGAAATTTCTGTCTGAGGTGTTTCAACCTCAGATGTCGTTTCCGCATGCCCCTATATGTGCGAATGGTGTGCCAAGTGCTTTTTTTGTGAAAATAATTTTTGAAGTCGTTGAAAATCAATGGGGAAATAATGGACGAAGTTTGCTTTTGAAATTGGCTGGGGTCTGGCGTTTCCGTCTTGAATGGCCCCCGGGTGGGGTTATCAGTCCGCCGGTTTGAGAAAATTGAACTCGCTCTCCTGCGGCTCTGAATCGATGTTATGCGAGTGGGGACTTTTGTCCGAGTGCTCCTTCAGGAATTCCCCGTACTGGCGAAGCCAGGTGTGACGGCTGTCGCCGGGGCGGCTCGGATAGTCGAAACTCGGAACCCAGTCGTATGCTGCAATCACGTCTGCCACACTGATATAGCCGTTCTCTGCCAGCACCTTGAGGATATAGCGCTGGCGCTTTTTCCACCAGGATCCGTTGGCTGAAAAGCCATTTTTGTAGAGCCGGCCGCCTTTTGACGGCGCGACCTTGAGGGACGCAAGGAATGCGCCCTCAAGCGGTTCAAGATCGCGCGGGGCTTTTCCGAAGTAGAATGCCGCGCCGTTGCTTATGCCGTAGATGTCTGGGCCGAATTCGATGACGTTGACATAGAGCTCGAATATCCTTGACTTGGGAACGACCGTGACCATGCGCCAGGCGATGAATGCCTCTTCCAGCTTTCGCGCCAGATTCTTGTTGCGGTTTAGGAAGAGGTTTTTTGTCAGCTGCTGGGCGATTGTTGAGCCGCCGTAGACATATTTCCTCTGGTTGAGGTTGAGCCTTAGGGCGCGTTCGATGAACGCGATCCTGAGCGGCCCGTGGTCAAAGAATCGCTTGTCCTCTGTCAGGAACATGGCGGCCTTGACGAACGGGGGGATGGCTTCGAGTTTTGTATAGCCTGGGGTTCCCGGTCCCACCTGGATGCTGTCCGCGAAATACGTATAGTCTGTTGTGTGGACAAAATCTGAGGCGTTCAGACGTTCCGGGATATGAGGCAGGACGCGGATGGGCAGGCAGGTATTGTCAAAGCCTGTTTCTTTCAGTTTGGCGGTCAGAGGATTGTTCCACGGTATCAGTCCCGAAATTTTCGGTGAAAAACTCGATCCGGCAAAATCAATGTCTGTAATCGTTGGAAACAATCCGGGCGGTATCGCCTTGGCGATATCGGCGCACTGCACGTCTTCCGCTCCGATCTCGAATGAGATGACCGGATTGCTTCGCATGTCACTGATGCTCATATGGCCGGATGCCGTGACCGGTCCCGATCTGACCGTAAGGCGGCTGATATCGAGCCTGTCTGTTGAAAAGCCGTATTCTGCATCCACCGTGAAGTCCAGGTTGATATCGTGCACGATGTTCGGGCTGATCTTGGGTTCGTAGAAGGCGAATGCCTGCATGCTGACACTGCTGTCAAAAGACACGCAGTCGTCCTTGAGCGCCAGGGTCGAGCGAAGATCGATGGTTCCGGAATTGTTATCGGGGATCGGAAGGTTGAGGATTTTCAGGAATGCCTCTGAGGGAAGCGCGCGGATATCCAGGCCGAGTGTCGGGTAGCTGTTGTCTGGATCAAACCTGAGGTCCAGAGTCGCCAACGCATCCTGGGCCTTGAATTTGATCTGAAAGTCCTGAGCGTCACGCACGATCTCTGATGTGCTGAAATCCAGGTCGCTCAGAATGATGTGCTGCGCGTCATTTTCAAGATCGATCCTTCCAGATCTGATCTCAATGGCGGGAAGATTGAGCATTTTCAGCTGAATGTCATTCAGGAATGATTTGAAGGATGCGACTTTTTCGCGTGAGATCGGATTTTTGCGCACTGGCGGTTTTGGGCGTTTCACATCTGCACGCCGGACAGATTTGTTCGGCGCGTCACCGAGATATGCGCCTGCATCCTGCTTCCAGAAGTCGAGCAGTTCCTTTAGGAAAGGTGTTTTGGCGACGGCTGGGTTTTGAAGCAATAATTTAAGGTTGAGTGTCAGGCTGGGGCTTTCGATATCCACGCTGCGCACATTGAGCGGCTCATGAAGTGATGTTTTGACTGTGAGGTTTTGTGCTTCGATAGAAGCGGTATGGGGCTGTTCTGGAAATGTGACAGAGGCGCCGCTCAGTGAGGCGGTGAGCGTATCGCGGTCTGCAGACAGCTTTATGGCATCCAGGCTGAAGGCGGTGTCGATATCCTTGACGGTCAGATTTGCCTTGAATGACTGCTCTGGTTCGATCGTGCATTCTGCTTCTGCGTGATGACGGTCGATTCTGAAATTCAGCTTGAACGGGGGCGGCGATGACAGGATAAAGGGCAGCCCATCGATCTCATTCGGGGTGACGCTGGCATTCCCTTCCCAGATGCTTTGATCGTGATCAAGGGCGGCATTTTCGACTGTCAGCTTCGTTCGTCGGCTTCCGGTCTTGACATCCGCATCGATCTTCGCGGCTTTGAGTGATACGGGAGGGAGGCCGGATCCGCGGCCGTGTTCGCTGGGGGAGGCTTTGGGGGGGCTTTTCAAAAATTCGTCTGTATCGATCTGGATTACGGCACTGGCGCTGAATATCTCGAGGGGGGTGCCGGTGGACGAAAGCGAGCGCAGGCCGCTTGTCAGGCAGATATCCTTTGATGTGAGATGTATGCCGGGGCCGTTGATGCTGACGGATTTTATACAGTCCGGTCGTTCGAGCAGTCCGGTGTCTTCGATGACGATCTCGCATTTGGGCAGCCGTGCCTGAAGCGTATCTGTAATTTTGGTTATGGCCAGATGTCGGGCTGTTACATAGGCAATGCCGAGCATGACGATGAGGCCAAGTATGACTGCGGACAGGATCGCTATTTTTTTCATCGTTCTTTTGTGCCGGTGGGCTGTATCGGAAATTTGTGAGACCTGGGCAGGATGAGGCCTGGAATATGGTTGTAACGCGACTTGTCATAAAGTGCAAAAACATCTTTTCTGGCTGAAATGCGAAAGCGTCGGGAAACGGCGCGTGTGCCTGTGGGGGAGGGGCAATCAGACTTGCGGCCTGCATGTGCACTTCGAAACGGCGCGTGTGCCTGTGGGGGAGGGGCTGTGGGAAGGGATATCCTGGTATTGCATGTATATCTGTGGGGAGAAAATGTACCCAAATGTTTGGCTCTGTTTTATGTCAGGCAAGTGCTGATCGGGGGATGCGTCTGTGACTCTTGGAGGGGAGGGACAGGCGCCAGTTGGGGCATCTGAGGCAGGGGATGGCTCAAAATACGATCAGCCCATTTGTATTTTCCGGGGAGGCTCGCAGGCAGTCGGCTTCAGGCGGTTGCAAGCTGTACATGGGCTCTGATCAGCGGAAACAGCAGCACATGGGCGTGATGGGCGTTGAATCATTCTTGATTGAGAAACTGGCTGAACGGTAACAAAAAATAGATCAGGGTCAAAATATGGGTGTTATTTTTTGAAAAAAAATGTAAGATGAGGACTGATTTGATTTGAAAACGTGCTTTCGCACCACAGTCATCATGACGGCCGACCATGGAGGGCCACCGCCAATGATTCAGAAGTTTTTAGTTGCCAGTCAGAAGTCGCGCGAGATTGAGCTCATTTCCAGAATGAAATGCGGTCCGCTTGACTGAGGCCGTCAGTTGTCCATCGGATGATGGCGGTCTGAATTATCAAAACGTTTTCACTTGATCTGGCATCATTAAGCGTTGCTTTAGATTTGTATCAATTTGCAGCGCGTCTGTTCCAGCAGTGCGAACATATGTCAATTGAGGATACTTCGCATAGTTTCTAAAGGCCGTAGTCCTGTTACGACGGCCTGAAACACATGAGAAGCAGGCGGGGAGAGCCCGTGATCATTTACGGCAGACCAGGGAGGGCAATTGCCTATGAGGGTGCGGCGTTAGGAGCCATGCCATTTGCGCGTGGACATACAAGTGTGACTGCGGATTGCCTATAAGCGTAGACGGCGGTGGAACTGCATGGTGCTCAGGATGAGAAGCCAATCTTTATAACGCCATAATGAGACAGCATGGGCAATCTGGACGTGTATGCAGCTGACAGGTCCGGTTCGACCAGGACCGGGCTTCATGTAATCTCTTATCAGGAGGATAACAATTATGATGAGTATTGACGAGAGAAATGCGTACATCAGTGAACATCTTGTCGAATTAAAACGGATCAGGGACGGATATGCACGCACGCTTCACCGGAGGTTTTCGGCTGCGCCTATGTGCGATCTGCAGGGGTACGGGTGGCTTGGGGTGATATATGGCCTTGACAGGGTCGATCCCGGCAGCCCGACATTTGACGCTTTTATCCAGCGGTATATCTACTTGTTTACGCTTACCGGATGCATGGAAATGCTTGGCATTCATCGTGACCGGTCGAGTCGTCCGGTAGAAGTGCCGACTTTTGAGAGCTATGATCCACATGAGCTTGTCGAGGTTGTGGACGGTGTTCAGAACATCGACTTTAGCGATTATGGCGATTATGAAGAAATTCTGGATCGTCAGGAGGTCGAGCATCTCCTGGAGGTTGTCGAGGGCACCGATGAGGCAGAAGTCTTGATGGGATTGCTACGCCATCAGAGTCTATCTGAGATAGCGCAGCAGCTGGACATGACGCGAAAAAAGGTGCGCAAGTGTATCGCAACGCTGATCAGGCTTTCGAAGCGTGAGAGTGCGTTTATGCGCTATATGCCAGCCCGCAAGTATGGAAAAGCAGTTCGGCGCTCAGTGCGCTCATGTTGATCAAGGCATCACGAAAGTTCAGGTATCTGGCACTTCCGTGGTGTGGGTGCGGCGTTCGAGGTCCGGCGTACCGGTTCAAGCCGGTAGCCGGACAGGGCGCGCGTATTGCGCAGCAATAGCGCGCCGAGCGGTGCGTGTGCAACAGCACCGCGATAAACGGGTGAAAAAAAAAGCCGCATGGGATGCGGCTCTTGTATCGTATCAGTGACCTGTTCTTGAGATCGTGAAATCGGTCCAGTAACCGAAACCGTGTCCGTGA
>JAFZFY010000168.1 GCA_017555665.1 Pseudomonadota bacterium
CATAAATCCACACACGCTTCTTCAATGCATGTCTGATTTGCCAGACAAGTTTTGCCGCCACAATTACCGCCTCTCTCCATGCCGACGTCTGATTCTCCGCAGGCGCTCAGCACGACAATGGCAGAAAGTAGCGCAAACTCCATCTTTCTCGGAATCATGTCTCCTCCTCCCGCACAAAAATCAATAGACCATCTATTGAAAACGCGAACCGAACACTAAACAATGCCGTTTAGATGCCTAGATTTTCTTGAATATCAACCAATTACACACGAACTGTCAAGATACATATTCGCACCATTACACATTACGATTTCAGGCGAGCTATGCTACACTCAGAAACACCACAGGTATGGCTTATGGTGCCTGTTAATTGATTCCTGAACCAAATCCTGACGCATCCCTGCCTCATGAACCGCAAACTTATCCCGCTCTTCATCAGCCTGATCGCCCTCACGGGCTGCGAGTCCCAAAACTGCCCGACAGCCCCGAACAGCCCGGCGGCTGTCTCGGTATGCGAAAAGCCGGTCATCCACACGCATGCCTATGAGACCTGGTCACCCGAATCGGGACTGATGCACATCTACGATCAGGGGCTTTATTTTGACCTTGGCGAAGACAGTTCGAAGAAATATCTGGAAAGAAAAGGATTTTCGCCCTGGGTCGAGCCGGAGCTGATCTCGGCCGAGACTGCACGCAAAGAAAAGCTGCTATGGGCGGCAGACCGCTATGTGCGCTGGCTGGGCTCGACAACAGGGACGATACATTTTCCGTTCTATCCCGACGAATGGGAAGGCGATCTGTATGTCGAAGTCGGCCTGCGCCCCAAGATGAACCAGTCGATGGCCGTGCGCTTTTACAAGCCGGACGGCAACGGCGGCCGCACCTGGTCGGAACCGCTCACGACGAACCTCTCTCCCGGATACAACGGCTATCGCTGGAAAGTCCCGCGCGAATACCTGAGCAAAGACGGCATGCAGCTGATGCGCGTATCCTTCCCCGGATCCTTTTTTGAAGGCGAAAACCGCGTTTCAGCGAAATTCTCACACATCGCCCTTCGTGTCGGCGATTTAAAGACAGGCAAGTTCGCGCTTGAGCCACGCAATGCCTATCCGGAGAAATACCGCATACTCAATGAGGAACTCGACGGCTTCGGATTATTGCGCACCATGCATCTGGAGCGTTTTTTCATCGTGCCCACGGACGCATCCCTGAGCCTGAATGCCGCGCCAGGGGCATATCTGGACACGCCGGGCGACCTCGTCGTCAAAGTCCAGACAGACGGCGCGGAACCTGAAGAGGTCTCGAAACTCCGCATTTCGCCGGGCGAATGCTGGAAGCCGCATACCGTCGATCTGTCCGCGTACGGCGGCAAAGCGGCGCGCCTGACGCTCTCGTTCGCGCCGGAAGTCAATGACACGCTGTTCACGCCGACAGACGAGTTCCGCCCGGATATCTATATCTCCTCGCCACAGCTCCTCGCGGCAGGGACAGACGAGCTCCAGAAGGCTGAGACCGCATTCAAAGGCGCGAAACGCATCGTCATCCTGGGCATTGACACGCTCCGCGCCGACCGCCTGTATGACGAGAATAAGACGCGCGCCTCAGAGCATCTGGGCAAGATGGCTTCAGACGGCATGCTCGGGCTTCTGATGGGCGAAGGGAAGTCGCTTGTCGCGATGGCGACATCGATGCTGACCAGTGTTTCTGCGGATGTGCACAACGTATATGAACCCGGAGCATACGTGAAAAACATGCTGACCACGCTGGCAGAAGCGGCCAGCCCGCTGGACTGGAAGACATATTTTTACACGACATCCGGAATCGTGGACACGTCCCACGGCTTTTCGCAAGGCTTTGACGTGCTGTACGCGCTGAACAAGGAAAACATCACGGAAACAGGGGCTGCGCTTGACGAAGTGATGCGCGCATTCGAGGATTCGCCGGAACGCTCTCTATTCTATGTGCATCTGTCCGAGCTGCGCCTGCCGCACCGCGTGGACGCGGAGACGCTCGCTCAATATGCCGTGCCCGGCTACAACGGCCCCGTAAACGAGGCAGCCCTGAACAACATCGCGGTCATGCGCGAACCGGGACCGCTCGATGCGCGGCAGTACGAAGCCTATTATGACGCGGAACTCAAGCGCGTGGACGATGCCGTCGGCGCCTTTGTTTCCAAGCTCGGCGAAGACACGGTCGTGATCGTTTACGGCACGCACGGCACGTCTGTCGGCGAATCGACGCTGGGCTATGAGCAGGGCATCACGCCGTGGGAACTTCTGACCCCCTACATCATATACCGCCCCGAGCATCCGGTGGGTATCCGGCTTGAGGACATCACGAGCGCTGCAGATCTGTCGGCATCCGTCCTTGAGCTTATCGGCGCAGAAGCGCCTGCCGGCGCGCAGCCTGTCTTTACACGCCATGTCTCGCATCCCATCGCGCTCTATGACGGCCTGAGCGCGACTGCGGCAGGCAACTGGTTCTACCGCATCAAACGTGAAGGCGTCGACGCGCTGTTCACCGCAGGCATGGACGGCACGCTTGCAAAGCGCGAGGACTCGACACTTCCGATCACGAAACAGGCGCTCCGGGAAATGATCGAATGAACTATACCCCGCATTTTTGACACGCGCTCTGATCGTGATAGCATCGCCGCATTCAGCATTCCGGCAACTTACGGAATATTGAAAAACTCCATGAACTCCTGAAAGCAAAGCGGGCGCGGGCGTATCGCGGAAGCGATAGGCCGCGCCCTGCGCGCCGTATGCAAAGCATAGGCGCGCCACATCCAGAGGAGCGGGCGTATCGCGGAAGCGATAGGCCGCGCCCTGCGCGCCGTATGCAAAGCATAGGCGCGCCACAAAAAATAAAAAACTTGCCGCCATGTAGGTTTAATGCCGTTGACAACAAACCGTCTGCGGAATATAGAGAGCGCGCTTTTGGGAAGGCCTCTGAAGCGGTTTTCAGATGCCTGTTTTTAATCATGGAGGTTTTAGTATGACCATCAAAGTTGGTATCAATGGTTTTGGCCGTATCGGTCGTATGGTTTTCCGTGCTGCTGTCGAGAGCTTCAAAGATATCGAAATCGTCGGCATCAACGATCTTCTCGACCCCGATTATCTTGCATACATGCTGAAATATGACTCGGTGCACGGCAAATTTGATCACGACATCAAGGTCGATGGCCAGAACCTGATCGTTGATGGCGCCAAGATTCGTCTGACGGCCGAAAAAGACCCCGCCAACCTGAAATGGAACGAAGTTGGTGCGGAAATCGTCGTCGAATCGACGGGTCTCTTCCTTACGGACGAAACGGCTCGCGCGCACATTGCTGCTGGTGCCAAGAAAGTCATCATGAGCGCCCCGAGCAAAGACAAAACGCCGATGTTCGTCTTTGGCGTCAATGACAAGACCTATGCCGGCCAGGACATCATCTCCAACGCCAGCTGCACCACGAACTGCCTCGCTCCGATCAGCAAGGTCCTGAACGACAAATTCGGCATCAAGCGCGGCCTGATGACGACCGTTCACGCCGCGACAGCGACGCAGAAGACGGTTGACGGCCCCTCGAAGAAAGACTGGCGCGGCGGCCGCGGCATTCTTGAGAACATCATTCCTTCGAGCACCGGCGCTGCCAAGGCTGTCGGCAAGGTTCTCCCCGAACTCAACGGCAAACTGACCGGTATGTCGATGCGTATTCCTTCGAGCGACGTCTCCATCGTTGACCTGACCGTCGAACTCGAAAAAGAATGCAGCTATGAAGACATCTGCGCCGCGATGAAAGCCGCTTCCGAAGGCGAGCTCAAGGGCGTTCTCGGCTACACGGATGAATGCGTTGTCTCCACGGACTTCCGTGGCGATGCCCGCACCTCCATCTTCGATGCCAAGGGCGGCATCATGCTCGACTCCACGTTCGTCAAGGTCCTCGCCTGGTACGACAATGAATGGGGTTACAGCAACAAGCTCCTCGACATGGTCCGCGTAATGGCCAAGTAATTTCTTGAGAACTCGCAGTTTCTTGAGAATCTGATGCTTACAGAGAGCCAGAGTTCCCCAAACGGGCTCTGGCTCTTTTTTTCGGCTCGCAAAGGCGGGCCGGTCCAGACACCTTTTGTATAAGGAAATCTTACAACATGGCATACCTTGATGGCATTAAATCCGTAGAAGACCTCAACCTCGACGGCAAACGCGTATTCGTGCGCGTAGATTTCAACGTCCCCCTCGATGCGGACGGCAAGATCACGGACGATTTCCGCATCCGTCAGGCGATCCCGACGATCCAGTACATCATCCGCAACGGCGGCCTTCCGATCGTCGCATCCCACCTCGGCCGTCCCAAAGCCAACCCCAGCCCCGAATTCACGCTGAAGCCGGTGGCGGAACGCCTCAGCGAGCTTCTTCCTGAACGCGAGATCATCTTCGCGGAAGACTGCATCGGCGACGGCGTGCTCGAACAGGCCAAGCGCCTTGAACCGGGCCAGATCCTGCTCCTCGAAAACCTCCGCTTCTATGAGGAAGAAGAGGGCAAGCCCCGTGGCAAATTCGCGACAGACGAAGAAAAGGATGCCGCCAAGAAAGCCGTCAAAGAGAGCCAGAAGAAATTTGCCGCCGCGCTCGCGAGCCTCGCGGATGTCTATGTGAACGACGCATTCGGCACCTGCCACCGCGCGCACGCCTCGATGGCCGTCATGGTCCCGCATTTCGGCGAGAACAAAGGTTGCGGCTATCTGCTCCAGAAAGAGATCAAGTATCTCGGCAGCATCGTCGATGCGACCGAAAAACCGATCGTCGCGATCCTCGGCGGCGCGAAAGTTTCCGATAAAATCGGCGTCATCGAGAACCTGATCGACAAGTGCGACCAGATCTGCATCGGCGGCGCAATGGCTTACACGCTGCTCTCCGCCAAGGGCGTGAACGTCGCTTCCAGCCGCGTCGAAACAGATGCGCTTGACATCGCGAAAAACATCCTCGCGAAAGTCGCCAACAGCAAATGCGAGCTTCTTCTCCCGATCGATCACGTCGTCTCGACGGCTCTCGATGACACGACGCCCTGCAAAGTCGTCGAAGACTTCGGCGATGGCGAGATGGGTCTCGATATCGGCCCGAAGACCCGTGAGCTCTATGCAAACGTCGTCAAAGGCGCGAAAGCCGTGTTCTGGAACGGCCCGATGGGCGTTTTCGAGAATCCGCGCTATGCAGCCGGCACGATCGCCGTTGCCCAGGCCCTGACCGAATGCGCCGGCAACACGATCATCGGCGGCGGCGACTCTGCGGCAGCCATCCGTCAATTCGGCATGGATGACAAGGTCACGCACGTCTCCACGGGCGGCGGCGCATCCCTCGAGCTCGTCGAAGGCAAGACGCTCCCCGGCATCGAAGCCCTCCGCATCGCGAAGTAATTTCGCTCGCATCGCTATGGCCTGCGGCCATACGCGATGCCTCCGGCGCGCTATCCGCTTTCGCGAATACGCGCGCCGTTTTTTATTTTCTTTTGCCCCGCAGATATATCCGATTCCCACATATATTCATCCCATATATTTGCGTGCAATACGGCTGATCCCCATCAAAATGCCGCATCTGTGGCACTTGCTTTTCCATACGCCATACATTCAGCAAACCATTTTTATATAAAATTCAGGAGAGCCTCATGCGTAAACCTTTCATCGCCGGAAACTGGAAAATGAACAACACGCGCGCAGCCGCCAAAGAACTCGTCAGCGCGCTCAAGCCGCTCGTCGCGGATGTCAAGGATGTCGAGATCGCCGTCGCCCCGACGTTCACCTGCCTCCAAGATGTCGCCGAGATCCTCAAAGGCTCCAATATCGAGCTCAGCGCCCAGAACATCTCTTATGCCGTGAGCGGCGCCTATACCGGCGAGATCAGCGCCGATATGCTCAAAGACGTGGGCTGCACCCATGCGATCATCGGCCACAGCGAACGCCGCCAGTACTTTGGCGAGACGGACGAAGGCGTTGCCAAACGCGTCCGCGCTGCGCTTGATAACGGCATCGTCCCGATCGTGTGCGTCGGCGAATCCCTCGCGGAACGCGAAAGCGGCAAGACCTTTGATGTCGTGCTGGGCCAGATCGTGAACGGCCTCGCGAGCGTCAAGAAAGAAGAGGCCGCGACTGTCGTCATCGCTTACGAGCCCGTGTGGGCCATCGGCACCGGCAAGACCGCCACGCCCGACCAGGCGCAGGAAGTCCATGCCGCGATCCGCGCCAAGCTCGCGGAACTCTTCGGCGCTGAAAACGCCGACGCGATGCGCCTCCAGTACGGCGGCAGCGTCAAGGCCTCCAATGCCAAGGAACTCCTCGGCCAGAAAGATATCGACGGCGCGCTCGTCGGCGGCGCCTCTCTCAAGGCCGCTGATTTCGCCGCCATCATCAAGGCTGCCGTCTGATACCTGGATCAGCCCCCTTCTTTTGGCACCGTTCTAAAAGAGGGGTAGCGATTTATCGAATTTTTATTCTGCCAAAACATTCTGCAAATCGCGTATAACAAGGCTGTGCATCTGCACAGCCTTTTTCTGTTGATAGACACATGGATGACAAGGATGACTATAAAAAGATCGCTACCCCTGATTTTTTTGCTCAGCGCCTTCAGCTTTTGCAGCTGCAAACCCACTGTCGAAGTCACGGATGAAATCCCCGCTGATAACGATACACGCACAGAAACAGCTGAAATCCCTGCCCCTGCCGCTCCCCAGATCGCGCCCCCAAAAAAGGCTGCATCCCCTGAACCGGAAACACGGCACCACGTCGATCTCAGCAATGTGCACTTCGATATCGCCGCCGATCTGAACAACGATATCAACCGCAAGAACAACGGCGAAACCATCGAACCGCGCCCGGAAATGCCCAGAGAAATGCTTGGGTTCGGTCACGATACACGCGCCCCGCAGCCGGCCACGAATCGCCTCCCCTACAAGTGCATCATGACCAGCGGCGGCTTTAAACAGAGCATTTCGGGCGAAGATTCCGACCTAAAGAAGTTCTTTACCCCTCAAAGACTCAAAGAAATTTATTGCATGGGCAGAGAGATGTCCATGGATATCGAGTGTTTTCAAACAGCCAGCCGAGAAAGCAATGATCCACTGCCAAACGGCTATGCCCAAAAAGTCCATCTCGACTGCCCCAAGGATGATAGTCTTCCAGTCCTGCATCACTACAGCTGCAAGCTGACCAATTCCGACAGGCCGAATGTGCAATCGTCCATGACAGGCACGCACGCAAATCTCGAAGAGCTGTTCAGCGATGCAGGCTTGACCAAGACCTACTGCACGCGATTAAAGCGCGACAGAATCGGCAATTCTTATGACGTAGACTGCATAGAGACTACTGAAAATTATGAGCCGCTTGCCGGCGGTTATGCACGGAAAACGCATATCGACTGTCCAGCCCCCACACCGCTCGACACGACCGCTCCGGGATCCGGAGTGATAGGCATCACGGCATGCGAAACCGATTTCATGAAAACCAAAGAAGAACTCGGCCTGAGCATGCGCAGATCCAAAATCATCAACCTTCAGGAGACTCGATTCAGCCGCGCCGATCTTACAGACAAGCTCAATTCGGAATTCTGTGGTGATATCAGTTTCAGACGCATGAAGTTTATTGTGACATGCAAACGTTTCCGCGCCTACGGCGATCCCACGATCGATGAACAGCTTCACTTCCTAATCAACTGCCCCTAAATTCTATCTATGCTCACGATCGCAACAGCAAACTCAAAATTTATTCTATCCGGTGAACATTTCGTCGTCGAGGGCGCGCCAAGCGTTGTCTTGCCAGCCTCCTTTACGACACAGGTCAGCATCGGGGAACAGAATGAGCCAGGCATCACGGCAGTCTGCAACATCAACTGCAGCCAGAGCTGGCTCGAACAGCACCGTGAACGCCACGAAGCCCTGATCGCCGAACTGGTCAACAGATCGGCGCAAATGCTGGGCATAGACATTCACGGCATGGGGCTTCGCTGCCTTGTTCGCAGCACGATGCCTCCCGGTCAGGGCGCAGGCTCCTCCTCATCGCTCAGCCAGGCCATCGCCGAAGCCATGATACGCCATTTTATCACGGACGATGTGCATCCCAACTACCTCCGGTGGTTCGGCACACGTTTGGAAAAACAATGGCATGGCGAGGTCTCAGGCATCGATAATGCCGCCATAGCCTACAGGCGCATCATGCTCTACCAGCGCGATCAGGCGCCCGTGTTCATCCCCCTGTCCAGCCCGCTCTTCTTTGTCGTCGGGACCACGGGGCCGCGTTCAGAGATTGATCCGTACAGTGTCATGCGCAATCTCAAGCAAAATAAGCCGCTTCAATACCTCGCCTATCGCGAAGCCATGACCGATAATGCCTTGCAACTCGCCGAAGCCCTGCGTCATGGCGACTATCTGCGCGTAGGCGCGCTCATGAACGAATCCGAAGAGATCTTCGAGGCATGCGGCATCGTGACCCGGCAAATGAAAGTGGCTTGCGAAACTGCCCGATCTAACGGCGCACTCGGCGCTCGCATGACCGGTGCTGGCGGCGGCGGTTTCGTCATCGCATGCGTTCCGATCAAACATATCGAAAGCGTCCAGATGAGCTGGAGCCATTTAAAATCGGTCACAGTACTGTCTTTTGGCCTTGAAGCCATCAGATAACGCCCGAAGCCACCTCATATTTATGATTATGATCATGGCGTTTGACACTCGTTCCCTCCCCCAAATCCCCTTCCCCATTGGAGAAGCGGGACTTAGCTTTGTTTATATGATCCATGCCCATAACCATAGTACAGCTAATGATGAAATGCTCTATTATATAAACTGCAAGCGTGGATATATCCCTCGTAAGCATCGACATTTTCTATGTCATACAAATCATCTTCAGTACAGCCGACATGATGTCGCCTGCCGAACGTCGCACCAAGAACGGTGAGACGTTCGGCAATCCCAGTCATGCACAAAAGCGTGCGGTGGGCAAAATAAGTTCCCTAGAACCTCATAGCCTTAGAAAAAACCAAATCCATATCCACAGTCGTAGAACAGAACCTAAAATAATATTAAACAATCACCTCATCATCGCTTGCATCGCGCATAATGTGCCCCATCGATCGGTATTCGTGCACGGCGGCTTCCCAAAGCATCTCGTGATTCATCTTTGTATTTTGTGAAAGCGCCTGAATAGATGCGCGGAACACGGCATTTTTAATATGACCACCGCTCATCTCAAAATGCTCTGCGATGGCTTCGAGGTCGATATCATCGGCACACGGCGCACCGGGCGGAATGAGCTTCTGCCACAGCAGCGTGCGCTGCGCTGCATCCGGCATCGGGAAATCAATCTTGAACTGGATCCTTCGCGCAAGCGCTTCATCCAGACCGCCGCCAAAATTCGTCGTCAAGATAGATACACCGCGATAGGCTTCCAAACGCTGCAAGAGATAATTGACTTCGAGATTTGCATATCGGTCATTCGAACTCTTCACATCTGTGCGCTTTGCAAACAGTGAATCTGCTTCATCAAATAATAACATCGCCTGTGAATGTTCCGCTTCATCAAATATCTGTGCGAGTTTTTTCTCAGTTTCACCAATATATTTATCAACAACATGAGATAAATCGACGACATACAGCGCACGCCCGAGTTCATGCGCGAGCACAAGCGCGGTCAACGTCTTGCCCGTCCCCGGCAC
The DNA here is from genome assembly GCA_017555665.1 of Pseudomonadota bacterium. Lineage (GTDB taxonomy): Bacteria > Myxococcota_A > Bradymonadia > UBA4248 > UBA4248 > UBA4248. The sequence goes on from JAFZFY010000168.1 coordinate 9,682, forward strand.
GCCCGATAACAGCACGCTCAAGCCGGCACCAGATGTATTATATTTTGCAAATCCCCAGTCTCGCATGACCGTTTCACTATATTTTGCATAACTAATAATCTCATCGAGCACTTTTCGTATATCATCAGACAAAACAATATCTTTTAAATATAAAGATGTGCTTCGGAGCGTCGCCAGACCTTCGAGCTTCTGTCCGCGCGTCTTGTTCAGGGTTTCGGAAAGATTTTCCGGGGTGAGCGCGCGCTCAGGCAAATCATAGGGGAAACGCGCGCGCGTCCGATCAATCGCCGATACGATTTCCGCACTGCTCAAGCAATAGCCGCCCGCCATCATATCTGCAATGGCCTGCGCAGTGCTCTCGTCGAGCGCATGCACGAGCGCCGCCTTCCACAACTTCGGCTGTTCTGCCCTGCTCGGTGCTGGTATCGCAACTTCAGACAACTCGCCAAAAACCTCGCGCGACAGCGTATTCTGCCGCTGAAGCAACACAGCCAGCGAAAGATGAGGCTCATTTTCAAAGATATGACGAATCTTATGGGCATTTCTCAAAAGATACAACTCATGTTCGGCTTGCAGTTCCTCGGCATCAACAAGCAACACGGCATGCGTCATGCGAATCTCGCGCAACACAGCGGCAAAGTAACGCTCACTCTGACGTTCCTGCGCGAGCAGGTCACACACTTCGTCGAGCGCAAGCAACATCACGGGAATGCCAAGCCTCGATGCAGCCTGGCACACAGCATCCTTGCGGCCAACACCACGATACCCAAGCACCGCAAGCCGCATCGTTTTTTTTTGCAACTGCTTATAAATCGCGTTCTCGGCGCCTTTTGAGGAAGCAAGCGCATCCGAAGCGGATTTCTCAAGCAACCGACAAGCCTCAGGCATACATGCATCCTGATTTCCGAGCAGAAAAGCGACAATTCTGTTGGGCACAGAGACTGGTGCGCAGTTCACAGGCGCATCCTCGCCCCAGCCCGAAACGCTGCCAAGCGCCACGAGCGCATACCGGCGAAGCGTCGATGTCTGCAAAAAGCACGACACGAGTTCTTGGTCATCGCGCGCGAACCCACGCAAAAGTTCGAGCAGAAACCCGACTGTCGGACGCGCATCCGGAGCTGCCCCCGTCACATAACGATACGCGCGCGCATAACGGTCGTCGAACTGAATCAACGCACACGCCAGAATGACAAAAACCTCAAGTTGCGTAAGCCCGAAGTTGTTCCGAAGCGTCTCCACAGGCATGGGATCCGTCTTTTCTGGAAAAGACGTGAGTTTGCCCGCCACATAAGCTTCAAACGTCCGCTCACAGCAATGCCGGACATGTTCCAGACGCGCCTGTGCCGCAAGGCGACAGGACTCTGGAGGTGGCACGCGGTGCCCTTGCATCCATTCAAGGCTTTGCTGCGAGTGCTGACCGGTCACGGCTTCAAAAAGTTCCGCAAGCGCAACAGACTGCGGCCCATAACCGCCCGCATCGTTCACGATGCGCTCTGCATGCCTGCCCATATATTGCAGGCACAAGATCACAAACACTTCGCCATAGGCATGCATCATCTCGATATGCGAACCAAATGGCGATACTGATCCCGGAAGCTCGTAATCTGTCTGGGTTTCTTTGTTATCCATCATCCGTGCCCGTGTAAAAAAAAGGCTGATGAACACCGCCCACCAGCCTGAAGTCAATTCATGAATGCGCCTGACAAGCCTTTGCGCTCAATATTCACGCGGTAGCGAAACCACGCGACATCGAGCGTTTACCCCAAAACAGCCATCCGAAAGCTATTTTTCCGAAAGTTCTTTGCCGTTGATGCCGATGAGCGTGATCGGCTTGACGCTTGAGCGCGAGATATTGGCAATCGCTTCTTCGAGGGAAGTGAAGCCGACAAGCGGCACCCATTTCTGTCCCGCCGTCACCTGAAGCATGTGATCCTTGCGCGAATCTCTATTATTGCCATATTGCGCATAGCAATTGTGCGCCGAGAACGTGTCATCGCTGCCCTCGTTCTGCTCTTTCGTGATGCACACGGTGTGAATCATGCTCGTGATATCATTCTCGTTATTATAAACAGTGGCGACAAATGTCTGATATTTCTTGCTGAACGCCGCCAAAGCCTCTGGAGAAAATTCCTTCATCATCTCGCATTCGAGACCTTCTTTTTGGAAATGCCTCAAAATTGCGCTTGGCGCGGTGCCGATCTGCCCGTTTAACGACATGCCATCGTGTTCATAATCATAAATCAATTCTTCGAGCTTGGGATCTTCCCCGATGGCGCGTAGCGCATTGAATGTCGCGATAATCTCGCAACCCGAATACGACATGTTGCTCGCGCCCTTGCCATAAGCAATCTTCTCAAGTTCGTCCTGGTTCTCGATATATCGATTTTTATCATCGAGCCCAAGAATGGCGGAATTGCCATTCTTCATGCCGATTGTTTCTCTGTTCTGATCGCGATGCGCATCCATTTCTTTCTGCGACATCGTATTGCTGACATGACTCATGACCTCATAGAAGCCGACCATTGTCCCATTGGAGACATTCTGCGGGATAAATGCCTTTGCGGAATCGATAGCCGGATCGATGACGTTTTCTTTGGCATCGTTATAGATGCCGGTCGCCGTCTCTTTGGCACCGTTCCACAAATCAGCCGCCGTATCCTTTGCGCCGTTCCACAAATCGGATGCAGTGTCTTTGGCACCATTTAACCAATCGGATGCATTATCTTTCGTATCCGACCACCAATCCGACGCATCCGAAAGGACATTATTTGCCTTGCCTTTTAGGGCATTCCAAGCGCCCGACAACGGATTGCCCGAAGCCTTGACCGGCAGATATTTCTCGCATTCCTTACGGCTCTTTTTGTCGAGTGTTTTTTTCATCGTCGACATCAGCGCACCATTTGCCGCGATGCTCTTCCGTTCCTCCGGCTGAGCTTTTTCGAGCGCCGCAACCGCCGCACTGCCCGACTTCGCGTTCAACGCCTCGGTAAACTCCATTTCCGCTGTTTTCGGTGCAGCCGATGCAACTGCCGCACTCTCCGCCGCATTCTTCTTTGGCGCGGCACTCGCTTTTTCCTTTTGATTCAGCTTGTCAAAAATACCCATAGTTTCCTCCGTCATGAAAATAGCAATCACTTATTTAATTCTAGCCCCGCGCTACCCAATCTACAACAATAATCTGCATCATTATGCATCGCCCATTTTTCACAATAGACATATCACGACACGTCTCTACGTGTGGCGCGCCTATGCACCTGCGGTGCATATGGCGCTTTCGGGCAACAATTTTCCTTGCTGCGCTTGAATAATCTTCTCTATTTCTTGGACTGAAAGCCCCATCAGCTTTGATATTTCTTGCATATCATATTTGACATCCAGCATTCTCAAAGCCATTTTTGAGATATGGCTCTCCTCACCTTTCAGGAAGCCATCGTCATAAGCATGTTGTCTCATAACAATATTCTCCTTCAACGCTTTCTGGAAGCCGCTCTCCTCGCCTTTCTGGAAGCCGCTCTCCTCGCCTTTCTGGAAGCCGCTCTCCTCGCCTTTCTGGAAGCCGTCATCAAACGCTTCCTTTTTCATATCAATGATTGCTTGGCACATATTTACTTTTTCTCCTGTCTTTTCTATCTGTATATTTGCGTGCGTGCATGCATTAATCGCCTGTACAGCTTCGTATGACATTTCTTTGCATTGAGGGCGCTGTATAATGTACGCATCGAATTCATCCTTGTTGTCTGCCGAACGAATGCATCCAAAGACCTCGCACAGTTCCGTGCTCAGCTTTGAAAGCATTTCATCGCTTATTCTAGCAGGAACGACAAGATTGATAAAGTAGTCAGGCATGAAACGCTTGAGCGCTTCATCCGGAAAGCGGATCATGTCGTGCAGCGAGAGCGGCCCATCCCATGGAGCGCGACCATAATAGACGACAATCGTAATGACCGGTTCGAGATAATCTGTTTTGGAAAATCTGGAAAGATACTCATCTGAATTCTTGAGATCTTTAAGCGCGATGTGCTTTGCGCTTTTCTGGCGCATTCTTGCAAGCAGAGAAAGCGCATCATAAATCATATTTCTGAGCGGCATCGCATAATGAATGGCCATCTGATCCTCGATACCCAGAAGGATATAGGCGGCATGCTTGTCCCGATAGACCTTGAAAACATCCCGATATCTCGTGAGCTTGGCCTGACCTTTGGCATTTCCAATCACCTCGCTGAGCAGCCGGTCTGCCGGCTCAAGGTTCTCTGGGCGAATGACCTGTCTGCCGTCATAGACATAGGCATTGAAAAGGTCAGCAAAAATCTCTGGCTTGGACATGAATGTGTTGATGGCATTGTCTCTGTCCACAGTCTTTCTTTTGGTTCGCTTTTTCATAACGGCTCCTTGGGTTGTGAAAAGCATCGCGCTTTTGCCCCTAATTGTGCCGTCAAAAAAAATTTGTGACACTTTGACTGTCGATTTTTTTATTTTTTTACCCAGAGCCTAGCCACACATGCGCGCCGTATGCCGTCAGGCATAGGCGCGCCCAAATGCGCGGCGTATCGGCAACGCCGATAGGCACGCCACACGAAGAGACGTGTCGTGACACGTCTCTGGCGTCGCCGTATGCCGTCAGGCATAGGCCGCGCC